>JAILGS010000002.1 GCA_024696615.1 Lachnospiraceae bacterium | reverse complement strand
GTTCTCACCTATGAAACCAGTTATCGTACCTTTTTCCAAAGCAAATGAAACATTCTGCAAATAAAAGTCCTGGTATCTTTTACTGATATTTTCTACTTCTAATACCTTTGTCATCCTGCTACCTCCTTGCTGCAATGATGGTTCATGATCCATTCCATACATGCATCCTTCGATTATAATATGGTAGGCTTAAATCTTCAATAAAAACAGCACCGGACATTTGACTATCCGATGCTGTGTAATATATCTGCTAACCTGGGGCTCAATATAGCTTGTTGCAAAATGAAATAATGTTGATATGTTTTTCTTGGTCGTAATGCGAATTTTTAAATTCCCACCAAAGCAAATAACGGATAGCCACGCCGTAACGCATCTACCCGTATTTTTAACAGCATATATAAAACAATTCTCAGGCCACCCGAAAACGTACAACTTCGCGCTCGGAAGCTTTTTGAAAGCAAGTGGGTTGCGAAAGTGTAGGGACTTTGTGTGGCTTGGAAGGTAAAAATAAAGATTAAGCCACCCGATTTTTATGCCAAACGATGTGTGAAAAAAAAATTCGGGTGGCTTGGGAAAGAAAAACAAGTCTCAGGCCACCCGAAAACATACAACTACGCGATCGGAAGCTTTTTGAAAGCAAGTGGGTCGCAAAAGTGTAGGGACTTTGTGTGGCTTGGAAAGTAAAAATAAAGATTAAGCCACCCCAAAAAATTTGGTGCGTTGTTGCGATTGAGAAAATGGGTGGCTTAGAATCGAAAATTTTTGATTAAGCCACCCAAAGTTAGTTTGAAGATGTTTTAAAATATGGGTTGGGTGGCTAGATGATGAAAAAGCAAATCTAAGCCACCCGATTTTTATGTCAAACTATGTGTGAAAAAATTTCGGGTGGCTTGGGAAAGAAAAACAATGTCCATAACACCTATTATTCTTAACATTTAAAATGGGAATGTATATGCCGAAGTAAAGAAAAAAGCCTGCCGATATTAATCGGTAGGCTTTCTTTAATTGATTCTAAAAAATAATACAAGTTTTATTAATCTTTGGAATGGCAATGACAGCATTCTTTCGCTGCTCGTTGTTTTTGGCATTCCCCGGACACCGGGCAACCAATACACTGTCTTCCCTTTCTCTTTGCACGATAAATATAATAAGAAGCACCAAATACCAGGGAAAGGATTACCAGGGTTGCAATGACATCAACCATATGCTCACCTCCTATTTCCTAAGTTCGGTTTAAGCATTTGCCTTTAAGGCATATTCCTTTGCAAACTGCTTCTGATTATGAATAATGATGCCTGCGATAATTGCAGCAAATACCAATACTGCAATGAGACCGCCAACAAAACCAGCACCAAAACTACCCGTAACAATCAGGGTACCGATCTGATATACCAAGAATCCAATAGTATATCCAGTTGCAAGCTGTAAACCAATCGCACCCCATAACCACTTAGCAGACTTCATCTCGGAATTCATCGCACCAAGAGCAGCAAAGCAAGGAGGTGTATAGAGATTGAACATCAGATAAGCAAGTGCTGCCACCTTGGTAATTCCAAGAACTGTAGCTACTTCGTTACCAGAACCTACTAATTCTAATTCATCCGGATCCACCAGATTGGTAATTGCATATACGGTAGCAATGGTACCTACAACATTTTCCTTAGCAATAAAGCCGGTAATTGCTGCAGCAGCAAGCTGCCAAGCGGCAACACCTACGATTGGAACTAATAACACAGCGAAAGGACCTGCAACGGATGCAAGAATGGAGGTATCTTCCATGCCCTCTTCCACAAGCTCAAAGTTCCAATTAAATGCCTGCATGATCTGTACTACGGTATTACATACTAAGATAATGGTTCCGGCCTTAATAATATATGCCTTACCACGCTCTAACATGGACTTGAAAGCAAAAAGAAGACTTGGAACCTTATATTCTGGCAACTCGATAATAAAGAAGCTCTTACGGAATTTGGAGCCAGTAATTGCCTTAATTAATAACGCCCCTAAAAGAACTAATACAATACCAGTCATGTAGCATACAAAACTAATCCACTTAGCATCTGGGAAGAATGCTCCTGCGAATAATGCAATGACGGGAAGCTTTGCTCCACATGGCATAAAAGTAGCAAGCATTGCAGTGGCACGTCTTTCACGTTCATTACGAATGGTACGGCATGCCATAATAGCTGGAATACCACAACCGGTACCGATTACCATAGGGATTACGGACTTACCGGAAAGACCTACACGCTTAAAGATTGGATCTAAGACAACGGTTGCACGAGCCATATAACCACAATCTTCTAATAATGCAATTAAGAAATACATTACCATTACCAGTGGAAGGAAACCAACAACAGCACCTACACCACCGATAATACCGTCAACTAACAGTGCATATAATAAAGGGTTAGCATCCGCCATGAGTTCACCCACATAGCCCTGGAATGCTTCAATCCATCCAACTAACAGATTAGCAAGCCAGGTTCCCACCGTGGTCTGTGATACATAAAATACAACAAACATAATGGCTGCGAAGATAAGTAATCCCCATACAGGATGTGTTAATACACGATCCAAAGCATCACCCTTGGTCTTTTCCTTGGTCATTACCTTACGATCTTCTACATCCTTCACAATTCCATTCACGAAATCAAAACGCTTACGGTCAGAAGCCTCTACTTCATCCTTCTTGGTGAGATCCACAGCACCTTCATCATAAGGCGCTTTCTGGCCCTTTCCTGCGATTTCTGTAGCCTTCTTAACTACTTCCTTTAAGCCATCTCCATCCGTTGCAACCGTTTCAACAATTGGACAACCTAATTTTTCAGAAAGTTTAGCAACATCGATCTTATTGCCCTTCTTACCATTCACATCCGTCTTATTTAATGCCACAACCACTGGAATTCCAAGTTCCAATAACTGTGTGGTAAAAAAGAGACTTCGGCTTAAATTACTAGCATCCACAATGTTAATAATAACATCCGGATGTTCATTCTTTACATAGCCGCTAGTGATACTCTCCTCTGAAGTAAAGGGAGACATGGAATAAGCACCTGGTAAATCTACCGCGATTAACTCCTGCTCTCCATCATAATAATTCTTCTTGATTGGACTTTCCTTCTTGTCGACTGTTACACCAGCCCAGTTACCAATCTTTTCACTGCGTCCAGTGAGACGATTATACATTGTCGTTTTTCCACTATTGGGATTACCCGTCAACGCAATTCGCATGTTCGTTCCTCCTAACTTTTAACGCGTAATTTTACCCCCTTTTTTAAAAGTCATCTCGCATGATGTACTTTTAGGGGGATGTATTATAAAAATGCTTGCGCATTCTATAATCGACACATAGTTCTTTGAATACTTTTCTTATTGGTGAAATTCACATGACGATGTGATTATTCGATTACAATCACGTCTGCCAAATCCGGATCAATGTTATAGCGAGCGTCCTTAATGGATACCACTAAATTCTTGTGCTTATCCACTACAGTAATCTTCTCTCCGCTATAGCATCCTAAAGAAAATAAAAAAGACTGAAGATCTTCATCTCCATCTAACTTTAGATCTTTGATTAGATATTCTTTTCCTAATTCTGCATCATTGAGTGTCATAGTTCTTTCTCCGTTAGTTATAATTAACTTAAATCTCGCATTTACGTACATCTAATAGAATAACTGTTTTTTTTAAAAGGTCAAGAAAAATTTAATAAAAACATCAAAAAGGGAACTTCTTTTTTGGAAGTTCCCCGGAATTCATTGATAAATACTATTTTTTTAATGCTTCCATCACCTTGTCATAATTGGCCGGATCATGGGGAAAAGTGCAATTGACACAGCTTTTAATCTTTTTCTCCCCCTTTTCGATCCACTTAGGATTTCCCGGACAATGCTCCAAATGATACAACGGACAATAGCAAAACATACAATTCATATGTTCCATTCCCTTATGACAGGGATAGTACTTACAGTCCCTATTTTCAAAATATTTATGAGAATTCTCCATCGCGCCACCTCCTACAGGCCTGGATGAATGCTGTGACAAACTCCGGATTGGATGGATAGTACAAATGTGTCCACCCCCACCAGTGATTCTCGTTCACATAGGAAGAAGACCAGGATTTTAACGTTACCGGCTTCGTACTAAGTACATCCTCTCCGGGAATTGTATCATCATAATAATGAAATTCATGCCCCTTCATACAGGAATGTTCTCCCGCTGTTAAGAAACGTTTCTCCTTCTCTTCCAATGTTACATATCCAAAGCGAACTAATTTTCCCCGGTTCACACATTTGCCAGGAAGGATGGAAACCATGGGATAACTTTCCCCATGCTCATCTTCCATGGCCTCATGAAGATACATGTATCCCCCGCATTCTGCTAAGGAAGGAAGGCCCTGTTGAAGAAGGGAAAAAATCTCCTGTTTCATGGAGGTGTTAGAAGCTAAAGCGCTGGCATGCAGTTCCGGATACCCGCCTCCAAGAAGAAGACCGGAAATACCAGAAGGGAGCTTATCATCCCGCAGTGGGGAAAATTCCACAAGTTTTGCTCCCGCTTCTTCTAGCAAGCGAAGGTTATCTTCGTAATAAAAACAAAAAGCCTCATCCCTGGCTACTCCAATCAAAACTGGAGGAAAGGATGGATTTACGAAGGGGACTTCCTTGGATTCAAGTATTTCCTTGGATTCTAGTGACTCCTTCCCCTTCTTGTCGCTATGTGCTTCTAGTATGTTAAGCATTCTGGAAACATCCGTATATTCCATCAGTTTCCTGGAAAGATCCTGGAATTTCCAACGAATCCCCGGAATTTCTTCCGGTAGTTTTAAACCAAGGTAGCGGCTCTGACAATCATAATCCTTAAGGACCGGAAGGTATCCAAGCACAGGGAGGGAGAGTTCTTTGGTAATAATGGGTGCAATGGTTTCATAATAGTTCGGAGAAATTCGATTTAAAAAGACTCCCCCAATGCGACCATCCAAATCATCTGCTAAAAAACCTTTGATTACGGAAAGAAGGGAACGCCCCATGCCCTTACAATCCACCACAAGAAGTATGGGAAGATCCAGGCTTCTTGCAAGGTCATAGGAGGAAGCCTGCGGGGAGGATGGATGCATTCCATCATATAATCCCATTACTCCTTCCACCACACTCACCTCATACTTCGAAGCATCCCGCTCATAGAGAGCCCTGACACCCTTCTCATCCGTAAAGAAGAGATCTAAATTTCTCGAAGGAATCCCAAGAACCTTGGTATGGAACATGGGATCAATATAGTCCGGGCCACATTTAAAGGAGCGAACCGAATATCCAAGTTCTTGTATGGCTCCTAACAGGGCACAGGTTATGGTGGTTTTCCCACAGCCACTTCCCGTAGCTGCAATCATAAAGTCCTTCGACATTGCATCCTCCCTTATTCTTATCCTGCCAAAGTAAAGGCATAGATCCACACTGGATTATTGGCATCTAAAAGTTGATGTTCCCCCAGGGAACGGATTCCCGTAACTGCCACCTGGGATATGGATAAATCTTTGTGGGGTAGAGTTTTTAATAATTCCTGCATCTTGCCCATGGTTTCTAAACTCACTGCATTCACAACAATACGCATATGAGGATTTTGACTTCGTAAAGCACTTAGAATTTCTCCTAATTTTCCGCGACTTCCTCCAATAAAAGCTGCATCCGCCACCGGTAAGTCAGCGAAAGCCTCCGGTGCCATTCCTTCCACCACATGCACATTGGTTAAGCCAAATTTCTTCACATTCTCTTTCGTTAAAGAAACCGCTTCCTTCTTACCTTCCATGGCATAGATGGTAAGGGATGAGGATAAAAGTCCCAGTTGCACGGAGATGGAACCGGTTCCAGAACCGATATCATAGACCACATCCCCCTTCTTTACCCCCAGGCGACTGACAGAAATCATTCGAATTTCTTCCTTGGTCATGGGAACCTTGTCCCGTAACAGTTGATGATCTTCCAGGGAAGGAACCAAAACGCCTTTGTCCCTGCAAGAGGCTTTCATTCTTCCCACAATCATTCCCACATAGAGTCCTGTGGAATGAGGGATCCAGTCCTCCTTTAAGGGATGGCAGGTAATCTCCTCTTCCGGATAGGATAATTGATATCCCACATGGACTTTGGCATCCTCTTCCATGCCAAGTTCCCTGAGGGCAACTTGAATATTGGTCACATCCTCCCCGGAGGAAGTAAGGAAAAAGATTTTATGAAAGCTCTCCTCCCCCATCTTCCAGGAAGCAATTCCTTCTTCTAACTTCCTTCTCCATACTTCAGGCTCCGTGCCATGAAGACTTAGAATGAGAGCATCCTGATAAGGAATTCCAAGCTTTGCGGAAAAATAGGACAAAGAAGAAATTCCTGGCAAAATCTCCACCTTACATGGGGGAATTTTTCCCTCTTCCATGGCTTCCTGAATCCCTTGGGAAGCCAAAAAACAACCACTATAAAAGCCAGAATCCCCGGAAAAAAGAATCGCAATCTTTCCTTTTTCTTCCATCAAGGCCTTAACAATGTCCTTGGCAATATATGCAACCCTCATGCTTCCCCGTAGATATGGGCGCATGGAATCCAGCATTCGTCTTGCTCCAATCACCACATCCGCTTCTTCGATACATTGCTTGGCTTCTAAGGTAAGAAGACTTGGATTTCCGCAGCCGATTCCTATCAAAGAAATCCGCTTTATTCCTTCCTGTTCCTTGGTTAATTCCATACGCTCCCCTTCCCTCGCCAAGTACCAATGTTCCAGATATTCCTTCACTTCTTCCAAAGAATAGGTGCACTGTGCCCCTTCCTTCGGTCTACGGATGCAATGCACCCGAATTCCAAGTTCCTTAGCAGCAAGGATTTTTTCATCCACGCCGCCTTCTTTCCCACTGTCCTTCGTTACCAAATGTGCAATATGATATTGACGTAACATGGCAAGGTTCATATCCTTAGAAAACGGCCCCTGAAGCGCTAAAATCTGCTTTCCAGAAAGTCCCGCCCCATAGGCAAGTTCCAGACTTTCCATCCCTGGAAGAATTCTTGCATAGATTCGCTTCTTTACTTCTTCCAGCTTGGTAAACTGGGATAAATCCTTACTTCCCGTAGTAAGAAGAATATTTCCCTCACACTGGGACAGGGCCATCACACAGGCAGAAACATCCTGATAATAGCTCATTTGCTCATAGCAAAAATCCTCCTCGGCTTTCCGAAGAAGACGAAGATAGGAAATATCAGTCCTTGTTACACTGTCAAGAATCGTCTTTGTTACCACGCTGGCATAGGGATGGGTGGCATCAATCACCAGTTTGGTTCCACAGTTTTGATACAATTCCTCCATGCCACCACAATCCAATCGTCCCTGATGAAGGGTAACGAAAGGAAGATGCTCCATCACCTGTTCCCCATATTCTGTTGCCACACATACATCACAGGGAACCCTTCGATCACTTAGAAATTTGGCAATTTCCCGTCCCTCCGTGGTTCCTGCAAAGATTAGAATCTCACTCATGATACCCTCTCTTGGTAATTAATTTTCCCTGGCTATGATAACTTTCCGAATTTCCAATAAATACTGTGGTAAACATATTCACCGGTGCATCCTTTAATTCCTCCAAGGTACAGATGACACCATGCTCCCCTTCTCGCCCAATGCGTTCCACATAACCGCAGGCAAGGTCCGGACTTGCACCCTCTTCCATCATATATTCCACTGCACGTTTTAAATAATCCTTTCGATGATGGGAGGCCGGATTATATAATACCACCACAAAATTCCCAAACACTGCCGCTTTAAGCCGCTTTTTAATCTGTTCTAAGGGAGTTAATAGATCACTTAAACTAATCAGACAAAAATCATGATTCACCGGTGCCCCAAGAATCGCAGCCCCACTTAGCGCCGCTGTAATGCCAGGGATCACCACGAGTTCCACCCCCGGATACTCCGGTAAAAGCTCATACATGGGACTTGCCATGCCATACACTCCCGCATCCCCACTGCAGATCAAGGCTACATTTTTTCCTTCCAGCGCCCGCTCATATGCCAGACGGCAGCGATTTAATTCCTGCTTCATTCCCGTACTTTCATAGATTTTGTCCGGATAGGCCTTCTTTAATAAATCCACATAGACGGTATATCCGATGATTAGGTCACTATCATCCACGGCTCGCTTCATTTGCTCCGTAAAATACTCCGCACTTCCCGGCCCCATACCAAGAATATAGATTACTCCCATGTTTCAATCCTACCCTTTCTTCTTGCAATTGCTACGGTAACTCCATTCTTAGCAAGTTTTGGACTTATTAGCATGGCACCCTCACCCGCAGCTTTTAGCGCCGCACGCTCGCACACATTGCCAACCCCGGTAATTTCTTCCACGAACTTGGACTCTGCAAATGTGCCAGAAACCGCTTTTAACGTCTCGGCATCATATGTATAAATATCCTTCCCATAAGACTGACCAAAGGCTAAGAGTCCATATTCCCTTTTCTTTAAATCAATGGTGGCAATCCCCGCCACCGCATCCATGGAAGAAGAAATATTACTTAATGCTTCCAAAACCAGGGTATCGATTGCTTCCCGCACCGTGCCCTTCTTACAGCCAATGCCAAGAATCAGCTCCTGATGTTGTAATACCAAAGGAGCATTCTTTCCTGCTAAAAAATCCCCCTCAGGAATCGTTTGACACAGGATCACATCCATATCCTTACAGCCCCCTGCATGGTCCTGTTCTAAGAAACACATAATCCCCTCCGGCACAGGTTCTTTTACAGTAATCCCATCGCATAAAAGGAGTTTGATAGGATATCCTTCCAATGCTTTTTTAGCCACCACCGCAATCTGACTGCGATTCACAATGCGAAAACCATTCTTTCTTGCAATCACATCCATCGCACATTTCTTCTGCACATCCGTGGCCGTGGTAATCACCGGCTTTGCCCCCATAAGAGCTTCCACTTCCCTAGAAAGAGCATTGGCGCCCCCCACATGACCGGAGAGAATTGGAATCACATATTCCCCCGCTTCATCCATTACAAGGATGGCTGGATCCGTTAATTTATCCTGTAAAAAGGGAGCAATGGTTCGCACTGCAATACCACAGGCCCCGATAAATACCATGGGAATTCTAAGGTCAAATCCTTCTTTCACCCATTCCGTTCTTGGGATTGTTCCATCAAAAACTTCCACCACATGATTCGTCCATAAATCTTTCATGCGGCTTGCAAGTTTTTTCCCTTCGTTAGTAAATGCCATAATCCGTATAATCATATGTCCTCCGTTTTAGCCATCCGGTATTCTGTAGAAAAGGTGGCATCATATAATTTGGATTTTTCATAATGGGAGGTGGAAATTACCTCCCCCACTAAAATCAGTGCTGTTTTTTTTATTCCATGTTCCCTGGCTAAACTCACTAAGTTCCCAATGGTTCCCACATAGGCCTCTTCTTCCGGCCAGGTGGCTTTATAGACAATGGCTGCAGGAGTATCTTTGGAATACCCACCCTCTACTAACTGTTCACACAATTCTTCTAACAGGGAGGTACTAAGATAGATGGCCATGGTACTTTGATGCTTGGCCCACAGGCGAATCTCCTCTTTAGGTGGAACTTTGGTTTTTCCCGCCATGCGGGTAAGAACTAAGGACTGGGAAATTCCAGGAAGGGTATATTCTAAACACAGGGAACTTGCTGCACCAAAGGCTGCAGAGACCCCCGGACAACAATCATAGGGAATGGACATCTGATCTAAAGCATCCATCTGTTCTTTGATGGCACCATAAATACTTGGATCCCCCGTGTGCAGACGCACCACCCTTTCCCCTTTTTTACAGGCTTCTTCCATCACCCCAAGGACTTCTTCCAAGGTCATGGTGGCGCTATTATGTATCCTGGCATCCTTCTTTGCAAAGGAAAGTAATTCTGGATTTACTAAGGAACCGGCATAGATAATTACATCCGCTTCTTCTAAATAGCTCTTTCCACGAAGGGTGATTAGATCTACAGCTCCCGGCCCCGCCCCCACAAAATGAACGCATCCGGTATTTTTTGGTTCTTTCATCCCTTCATTTCTTTGATTTTTCATCCGCACTTTCCCCTCCATCCTGATTTTCCATGAAACTTCCTCTAGGGAAGTTCTTCTTTCGCTTCCTTGGCCCGGATTTCTTCTAATAAGGCAATGGCCCCCTTCGTACAACCAAGAAGTCCCTCTTCATTAGAATAGACCATGCATTCAATTTCATATCTTCCCCCCACTTTTCGTTCTAAGAAGGAAGCGATTTTTTTCATCACATATTCCATAAACTCTTTTTCCACGCCCGCTTCTTTTACCAGATCATAGGCCGCCACCGTGGATACACAGTTTAACATTTGCTTTAAGTGTTCGGGGGACATGCCGGCGGAAAGTCCTGCCGCCACCATTAATTCCATGCGGCAATCCCCGCATTTGGAATGGGTGTTCCACATGCCGCCGGACAGTTTAATGAGTTTTCCAATATGCCCACATAAAAGCACCCGCGAAAAGCCGATACTTGCTGCCATCTCCAGGGTATCCCCGATAAAATTCGAGCATTTTACTGCATGATCCAAGGAATAACCATAGGTTTCCTTCATAAAATCCATGCCATAATTTCCAGGAGCGATCACAAGGTCGCAAACTCCTAAGGTATGTAGCTGTTTTAATTCCACTTCGATGGTCTCTAAAAGCGCGTCATTACTCATGGGCATCACAATTCCCGTAGTTCCAAGGATGGAGATTCCTCCCATCACTCCAAACCGGGGATTATAGGTTTTCTTAGCAATTTCCTCCCCGCCGGGAACGGAAATGATCACTTCCACACTCCGTTCTTCCTCAAAAAGATCTAAAATTTCCCGCACATTTTCTTCAATCATGGCTCGGGGAGTGCTATTAATCGCGGCACTTCCCACGGGTTGATTTAATCCAGGCTTAGTAACTCTTCCCACGCCTTCTCCACCATCAATCCAAACTTTTCCTTGAAAATCAGAAAGGAGGCGCACTTTCGCATACACCACGGCTCCCGTGGTAACATCCACGTCATCTCCCCCGTCCTTCCTAACTCCACAGGATACGAAATCCTCTCCCCGGGTAAGATCCAGGAGCTGTGCCTCATAGGGAATTTTTTTTGGAGTTAAAATTCGAATGGTTTCTATATTTTTTTTCGTAAGCAGCATATAGGTTGCTGCCTTTGCTGCCGCTGCACTACAACTTCCTGTGGTAAATCCATGGCGAAGTTCCATATGCCGCCTCCTTTCTAAAACATGAGGTTATGATTATAAATTTCCCTTTTTTATCTCATAAAGGAATGCGTTACATAGGGCGGCGGCCACATTACTCCCCCCCTTACGCCCCCGGTTAATGAGATAGGGGATTTTAGTTTCCATAATCAGTTCCTTAGCAATTTCCACATTCACAAATCCCACAGGAACTCCAATAATAAATTTCGGAAGAAAGCTCTGCTCCTGATACATGCGATGAAGTTCAAGTAAGGCAGTAGGAGCATTTCCGATGGCAAATACCACATCCTTGGATAACTTCGAAGCTCGTTCCATACTCACCACCGCTCTGGTAACGCCCCGCTCCTTAGCTTCCTTAGCCACATCCTCATCCGCCATAAAACAATGCACACTTCCCCCGTATTCTGCTAACACCTTCTTATTAATTCCGGAAAGTCCCATATTGGTATCTGTCACGATATCAGCACCATTTTTTAAAAGGGATGCGAGGGTTTCTATGGCTCCCTTGGAATAGGTTAAGGTGGTGGCATAATCAAAATCCGCCGTGGTATGAATCGCTCGTTTAATAAAAAAGCCAGCCTCCTTAGGAATTACAATCTCTTTCTTCTCTAATTCTTCCGTAATGATGGCAAAGCTCCTTGCTTCAATTTCCATGGGTGCAATCACTTCAATTCTTGGATCAATTCTTGAATCACTTCTTAAGCCCATCCACAATCTCCTCCAACGCTTCTACTAAAAACTTCTGACACTCCTTTTTTTTGATGGCAAACCGTAAATAGGTTCCATCCAGTCCGGTAATGGACTTGCAGGAACGCACTAAAATTCCTCGTTCTTTTAATTGTTCAAAGATTTCCTGGCCCCTTGGATGTCTTGCTAACACATAGATGGTATCGCTTGGAAAGGTAGAAAATCCCAGGCGTTCTAACACTTCTAAAAAATCTTTACGTTCCTCTACCATACATTCCAGGGTTCGCTTCCCATAATCCGTGGTAGTTAAAATCTTCGCCCCTTCCACACAGGCAAGCTGGGCAAGAGAAGACATATTCCATTCAGGAAGTTTTCTTTGCACCCGGCCAATCCACTCAGGGCAAGCAAGCATATATCCCACCCGAAGTCCAGGAATCGCAAGGGTTTTAGTAAGAGCACGAAGTACGATCACATGGTTGTGATTCTTTATATGGGGGATGAAACTTTCTCCACCAAGGGAAAGAGGAAAAAAGGTTTCATCCACTAAGAGCTTACAATGCATTTGCTCCGCGCGTGAAACAATCCCTTCCATTAATGATGGCGCAATGCAGGCACCATTGGGATTATTGGGACTTGTTAGAATGCATAGGTCCACCTCCGGCGTAATGGCGGATAAAAAGTCCTGCTGCAGGATAAAATGATGATCGGCTTTGGTTTCATAGGTAAGAATTTCACAGTCCTCCAGGGCTTGAAGGACATGATCATACCCCATAAAACAAGGCCTTACTAAGAGCACCTTTTTAGGAGAAATCGCATGTACAATCCCAAGAAGCAGTTCACTGGCACCATTCCCCCCAAGCACTTCCTCCGGGGATACGCCCTCAAGGTCTGCAATGGCCTTGCGCATCTTCGTCTGATCATAATCCGGATATTCTTCCACCCCATCCATCCCGCAAATCAGGGATTTTCGCAAACCTTCCGGCATACCAAGTGGATTTAAATTGACAGAAAAATCATGGGAAATGGCGCTGCCATCCCGCTCCCCGCCATGCTTCATAAAGCGTTCTTCCTCCATTAAGAAAAATATTTCATCCATCCTGCTGCGATTCCAAGAAGCAACACTAAGGCCACTCCCTCCGTCATAAACATGCAATCTGCCGCAAGAAGAATGTCCTCCCGCTTTATGGGACGAAGTGCATCCCCAATGGTGGGTTTTGACACCTTTTTTCCAAAATAATAGGCATCCCCCGCAAGCTCTACTCCCAGTGCTCCAGCAAGAACACTTTCCGTATGGGCGGAATTGGGACTTTTATGATTGTTCCGGTCCCGACCATAGATGGTAATGGCACCCTTGGTGGAAAATTTCCTTCCAAGAACAAGGGTGGCAAGAATCATAAACAGGGCACTAAGCCTGGCAGGAAGGTAATTCGCCACATCATCCAGACGGGCTGCTACTTTTCCAAAATATTCATATTTTTGATTATGATACCCCAACATGGAATCCATGGTATTGATAGCTTTATAAGCCATTCCAAGGATGGGGCCACCAAAAAATGTATAAAGAAGTGGGGCAATCACACCATCGGAGGTATTTTCTGCCACCGTCTCCACCGCAGCACGAATCACTCCCTCTTCCGTTAAGGACTCGGTATCCCGGCCAACAATCCGAGAAACCGCATACCGTCCTGCTGCAAGTCCCCGCTGTTCTAAAGCCTCATATACTTTTTTACTTTCCACGGATAAACTCTTGGCCGCAAGAATATAGTAAGTAAGAATGGTTTCCACCAGGATTCCAAGAATGGGAGAAAAGCTATAGGAAAGCCATATCATTCCTCCCGTAACCAGAATGGTACTACATAGAACCATTCCCACAAGCAATGCTCCGGAGCATATAAGACGCTTGTGGGAATGTTCTTTTTGATACAACAATCCATCCAGTCTTGCGATCATGCCTCCAATCAGCCGAATGGGATGGGGAGCACATTCCGGATCTCCTAGAATAAAATCAAGGAGTATCCCCATCAAAAAGGATATGATATGATACACCATCAATGGTATCTCCTTTAATATGTATAATCACTTCATAGCCATTGCCGTTAGCCACCTGAAAATCATAATAATCCTTTCCGGTAAGCTCACTTAACACCGCCATGATACTTCCTCCATGCACCATAAAAATTAATGGATCCTGGGAAGTTTTATGGGCAAGAACCACCTTTCGAAAAGCTTCCACATTCCGCTTCACAAAGATGTCCCTTGGTTCCCCATGGGGGAAGGGAAGAATTCCCCGGGAGGCAAGCCAGGTCAGATAGCTTCGATCCTCCGCTAATTGTTGATAATTCTTTCCTTCGAATTCACCAAAATCGATTTCCTTCATCTCCTCAATCACTTCCGGAATAAATCCTCCAAAAGCGATGGCTGCGCTCTCCCTGGCTCTTACTAAGGGACTGGTGAAGAGATGACATCGGCTTGTGCATTCTGGCAAATGTTTTTTCAGCCACTGCATCTGTGCGATGCCTTCATCACATAAGTGCTCGTCCGTACGACATCCCACATATCTACGTTCCACATTTCCCTGTGTTTTTCCGTGACGGATTAAAAGACATTGTACTTCATAACTTTGACCCATGTTCCTTCCCCCTTCCTACGAACACATCCTGGTACTAAGAAAAAATAACCATAACAATAATAATTCTAACTGTACTACAAAATAACCGGAGGTATCCCCGCTAACGCCTCCAAATTCCCTCTTACACATTCTATTATAATACCAAATAAAGCAAAGTATGAGGAGGATTTCAAAAAGAATCACCATGGGAGAAAGAAAAACACATTCCCCTAAAACGATGGCAAGAATCGTGCATCCCAGGACGACTAAAACAACCCTTGGCGTCTGATTCACTTCCTCCACAAGCATTCCGGAAGTTCTTGCCTTTTTTCCAACTATTGCAAGAATTCCGGCAATCGCCCGTACGAAAGGATAACTTAAAAAAAATCCACCAAGAGCCCAAAACTCCTTAGTTTCCAGTAATTCCACCAGTCCTCCCATCCACAATAATCCGTAGATTGCCAGGGAAATCACTGCAAAGGATCCAATATGGGGATCTTTTAAAATCTCTAATTTCTTCTCCCGACTTTGAAAGGAATTTCTCGCATCCTGCACATCTAAAAAGCCATCCAGATGAAAACCACCGGTAATCATTAGCGGAATTACCGTTAATAGACTTGCTACCACGAAAGAGGAAAGCCCCGGAAGGAAGGTTTTTAGTCCAAAGTATCCCCCAAGAGAACATAGGCTGATCACGCCTCCCACCCAGGGAAAAAACATCATATGATATTGCATATCCTTCTCATTCCAGCCAAATCCCGGCATGGGAATTCTAGAATACCGTCCCATGGCCACTGCCAGAGCCCGAATCCATGTGAGCATAGAATTTCCACTCCCCTTCCTCTTTTCGATAGGTCCCCCTGGACCTCTCCACTAACTTCTCATTTAATTCATCCATGGCTTTCACATACTGTCTGGTTTCCTCATCCATCTGCTCTTCCAGAGCAAATGTATTCGTAACCAAAATCACTTCCATGGCTTTGCGGTCAAGCTGTTCTAATTGGGCCAAAATTCGACGAATGGCCTCCTCCTTGGTTTTATGATAGGAAAAAAGCTCATTGGCAAGCCAATTGGACATGCATTCCACCAGGCAACTACACCCCAAAATCCCTTCCGGAACCAGGGTGATTGCTTTTTCGGCCGCCGCAATATAGACATTGGTGGGAGCCTCCACCGTCACAAAATCCTTTCCTTCCCGCATCCTTTGATGGTATAAAACCCGGTTTCTTCCCACCTGGCCAATCGGAATCATGGTGGCAAGATAGAGATGAATTCCAGGAGTCTTTAGAAAAAGTTCCTCTGCAAATGCTGACTTTCCCCCTTTAGGAGTTCCAAGTATAGTAATCATTCCTGCCCCTTTCCGGATTCATACCGCATATAATCCTCAATATGATTGTCGAAAAACGATGCTCCCTGCTCATAATACGAAATCATGGAATCCAGCAGGGGAAGAAGTAATAATCCTCCCGTGCCTTCCCCCAGTGCCATATTTCCTCGTAACAGCGGAGTAAGTCCCAGGGCCTTTAATGCCAGCATACAGCCACCTTCCCGTCCTTGGTGGGAAGGAAGGATATAACGAGTCAAATCCGTCTCCAACCTGCTTGCCACCAAAGCTGCGGTGGCACTAATGAGTCCATCCAGCACCACAGGAATCCCCATCTCTTTTCCCCCAAGAAACATGCCCACCATACAGGCAATCTCAAGTCCACCAAAACAGCAAAGCGCCATAAGGGCTTTCTGGCTTTGGGACTCTTGGGATTGGATCAGAGGTTGATGTAATCTTAATCCTTCTTCGATCACCTGTTGTTTTTTGATAAACCGCTGATCATCCAATCCCGCTCCCCGTCCAATATACTGAGACCACTGGGTTTTAGGTACATCTAGAAGGGATAATAAAATAGCCGTGGAAGCGGTGGTATTTCCAATCCCCATCTCCCCCGTAACAATCAGTTCATATCCTTTTTTAGAAGCGTCTCGAGCAAGGCTCTTTCCAAGGTCGATCGCTTCCCTACACTGGGACATGGTCATGGCTTGGGAGATTTTAAAATTCTTCGTTCCTTCCGCAATTTTGCAAGATACCACCCCTGGGATTTCTTCTTTCCCATATATTCCCACATCCACGGGAAGAATGTCGCAGTGAATGGCTTTTCCCAGGGTGGAAGCCGTACTTTGTCCCTTTCCAAGGCTTTCTGCCACCAGTCTTGTCACCTTACAATCACTCTGGGATACGCCTTCCTCCACGATGCCATGATCCCCACAGGCAATCAGGGCCACTCTTTTTTTTATGGAAGGATGGAGAGTTTTTTGAATTGCACCAATTTTACAGATGACCTCTTCAAAATCCCCAAACCCATCAATGGGCTTGGATTTATGATCGAAGATGGATTTGATTTCCTGATAAATGGTATCATAGGAATTTCTTTGTGTTACCTCATACATACGATGTTCCTTCCATGACTTGTCAAGACTCACTAATTCTATGAAATCCAAGATCAACTGGACTTTCTAGGATGTAATCCGATTTTTTCATAGATTGCATCCATGGATAAATACTGGCGGAACGTATCCGCTAGTTGATTTAATTCTTCTTCCTTAATCATGGCATAGTCCCGAACTTCAAGACTTTCCACCGCCAGATGCTTTCTCTCTCCTAAGGCGTAAAGAAGGTTATGACTTAATTGGCCCCCATCAAAGAAGCCATGAATATAGGTTCCATATACCCTTGGGGTACAATACCCCGTTCCTTGTTCCGTGAAAGCCACACATTCTGCCCCCTCACAAAGGGTAGCATCCAGGGTGGTTTCCCCCATATGAATTTCATATCCCGTATAAGGACTATGACTACATTTGCTAAGAAGGAAGTTTTCCGGAAGTTCCTCCACCTGACCCTTGGTCTGCTTTCGCACCTTCTTAGAAGCAAGAATGGTTTTTACCGGAAGCAGGGAAAGTCCCAAAATACTGCCCCCTTCTTCCACTCCATCCGGATCTTCGATGGAATGACCAAGCATCTGATAACCGCCGCAGATTCCGATCATCAGTCCCTCCTCATGATGATAGCGAAGAAGGGCCGCTTCCATACCACTTTCCCGAAGCCATTGCATATCCCGAATCGTATTCTTACTTCCAGGAAGAATGATGCAGTCATAGTCAGAACAGACCTCCTTGGGATTTGTCAGATAGGTGACTCCCACGCCTTCCATCGTGGAGAACACATCAAAATCCGTAAAATTAGAAATATGGGGCAATTTTACCACACCTATGGAAATCTGATTCCTACTACGGTTGGTAAATTTTTCCGTAAGGGAATCCTCATCTTCCAGATGATGATGTAGATACGGTAATACCCCCAATACCGGAACTTTACTGCGCTTTTCTAACATGGCAATGCCTGGATCCAGGATGGAGGCATCTCCACGGAATTTGTTCACTAAGAGGCCAAAGACCCGCTCCTTTTCCTCCGGTTCTAGAAGTTCCAAGGTACCAAGGAGCTGGGCAAAGACGCCACCACGGTCAATATCCCCCACTAAAAGTACCGGGGCATCCACCAGTTTTGCCATTCCCATATTCACGATATCGTCCTTTTTTAGATTGATTTCTGCAGGGGAACCCGCTCCCTCAATCACGATCAGATCCGCATCCTTGGAAAGTTCCTCCACCGCATGAAGGATGTCCGGAACTAATTCCTTCTTATAAGCAAAATAGTCCCTGGCAGACATATTTCCCCTTACCTTACCATTGACGATCACCTGGGAGCCCGCATCGGAAGTCGGTTTTAAAAGAATCGGATTCATATATACACTGGGCTTTACTCCCGCCGCTTCCGCCTGTAACACCTGGGCCCGTCCCATCTCCAACCCGTCCTCCGTAATATAGGAATTAAGGGCCATATTCTGGGATTTAAAAGGTCTCACGCGGTACCCATCCTGGGCAAAGATTCGACAAAGAGCCGCTACCACCATGCTCTTTCCGGCACTGGACATGGTTCCCTGCACCATTAAAAACTTACAAGGAAAACTATGAGAAGAAAATTCCTGATGGGTACTTGCCACAGGCTCTTTGGTAAAATCCTGATAAAGCTTTAAAAATGAACCCGGCTTCATCTCATAGAGGTCTTCTAAGATGGAAGGAATCAAAATCTGATCTGCCTTCCCAGTATATTTCACGGTACCGTGACTATCAATTCCCACCACATAATCCGCTAATTGCTTTACGAATTCCAACTCATGCATGGAAACCACAATGGCAATTTGCTCTTTTTTAGCCAATTTTTTTAAGGTTTCTACAAATTCTAATTTCACACCAATATCTAAAAAACTCGTGGGTTCATCCAATAATAGGACTTTCGGTTCCTGTACTAAGGCTCTTGCTAATAACACTCGCTGTTTTTGACCATCACTGAGGGTATCATACTCCCTCTTTGCTAAATGAGCCGCTCCTACGAAAGCAAGGGTTTCTTCAATCTTTTCTTCATCTTTAGAAGTTAAATTTCCCATTCGTCCCGTGTACTGATATCGTCCCACACTTACCACATCAAAACAGGTCATATATTCCACGGGCTTGCGACTGGTTAACATCACCGCCATGAATTTAGCCCGCTCCGTCGGCGAAATCGAAAGTGCATCCCGTCCACCAAGAAGAATGGAACCGGAAAGGGGTGCTAAATATCCCCCCAAGGTCTTTAACAAAGTTGACTTACCGGCACCATTTGGCCCAATAAGGGCAGTAATACAGCCTGCTTCCACATGGAAGGAGAAATCTTCAATGACCACATCCGTTCCATATCCTACGGATAAATTCTTTCCCTGAATCATTCACTTTTCTCCTTTCGATGAAATAGCATGGAAAGCACCACGGGTGCACCAAAGATTGCTGTAATGGTACTAATACTGATCTCCATGGGAGCAAAAAGACTTCGAGCCAGAAGATCACTCCACAGACAGAACACTCCACCCCCTAAAAAGCAGGCAGGAATTAAAATCTTCGGTTTGGCAGAGCGAAACATGCGCCGAATCACATGGGGAACGGCAATTCCCACAAAGGACACCGGTCCTGCAAATGCGGTTACCGTGGCCGAAAGAATACTGGATAAAAGAATCAATATCAGTCGAAAGGTTCCAATCCCGATTCCAATACTTTTCGCATAATCCTCCCCATAAAGATAGGCTTCCATCTCCTTCGAAATCCACATGGAGCTAAGAAGTCCCATCATCACCACGGGAATCACATAGGATACATTGGACCAGGTAATTCCAGAAAAACTACCCATGGACCAGTTATGAAGATTGACAATATTCGAATCCTCTGCAAATGTTACCAAAAGTTCCGTAATTGCAGATCCAATATAACCAATCATCACGCCACAGACTATGAGAATGGCCATATTCTTTACCTTCTTTGAGGCAAGTAACACCACTCCTGTGGCAAGAAGGGAACCTGCCAGGGAAGCTAAAATCATTTCCAGAGAATTTAATACCCATCCCACCCGACAGGAAATCACCATTAAGACCGCCACCATACACTTCGCGCCGGAGGAGATTCCAAGAACGAATGGCCCTGCAATGGGATTGGAAAAGAAGGTCTGTAATAAATATCCTGCTAAAGATAGAGCCCCTCCTAAAAAGAGGGCTGCAAGAATTCTAGGGAGACGAATCTGAAAAAGAATCGTTCGTTCCACGAAATCCCCACTTTCCCCAAAAAGTAATACAAGGCACTTACCAGGAGAAATCATGGTGCTTCCCACACAGAGATTAACCCCCATGAGAATTCCTAATAGTCCAAGTAATAGCACATATAAGATCATGATTCGATAACATGAGGATTCTTTCTTTTCTTTCATGGAGGTCCTCCTTTCCTTCTGTTTTTTTTAATCTTCTAGTTTTCTAATTTTCAAGTTGATGCAGATATGTAAGATCATCCCGCCCCTGTAAGAGCTTGGAAAAATCTTCAATAATTGCTACAATCTTACTACTTTCCTGATAAATATTTAAATTGGTACAATATACATGCCCCTCTTTGACTCCCCGAAAATCCGAAAGCAGGGGGCTAAGCTGTAAGAACTCTTCCATGGTGGTCATTCCCCCATCGATGGTTCCATTATAAATCAAATAATCGCAGTCCACAGCCTCCCGATAGAAATCTTCCCAGGTAATATTGATCGTGGAAAGGGCATTCTCTTCCGATAGGGAAAGCCCTGCAAGTCCATAGCTTCCTCCCGCCATGGCAATCATCTTGGTAAGGTAATCTCCAGGCTTTCGCACATTCACCGTTCCATTGGCAGATACATAGAATACTACCACGGTTGGCGCATTCTCCAGATTCGTAGGATTACCAAGTTCACTCATACGTTGCATTTGCTCAGAAAAAAAGGCATCCGCCTCTTCTTCACAGCCAAGGAGTAATCCGTATAAGCGGATCCATTCCAATCTTCCTAAGGGGTCTTCTTCATAGCTACTGCGTTCCACGAACACAGGCATTCCAAGACGTTCTAACTGTTCCTTCACCTTAGGATTATGATAAATCATAGAATTTTCAATGACAAGGTCCGTGGACTTAGAAAGTAACATTTCATAGTCCGGAGCCGAATATTTTCCCACATAGGTCATAAGTCCCTGTTGGATCCGCTCCTTCACCTCTTCCATGCAATAGTCCTCTTCCTTGGTGGAACAGGAAGTGATGACGGACAATTGGTTTAACTGGCGAATTAAATCCATGGAGGCGGAAGCCGCTAAATACACGCTTTCCGGCTCCTTCGGAAGGATGATGGCACCGGATATTCCAAGGTCCACTGCTTCTTTTCCCTTAGGAACCAGCACGTAATCGTACCCATCTTCCACATGGATATGGGCATAGCCCCCTTCATAATAATCCACTTGAAACTGGGTGGCATGGGATAATTCCATGGAACCTGTCTTTGCATGGGAAGAAGAAACTGTTTGCTTGCCACAGCCCATTAAAATCACCAGAATCCACAGTCCAAAGAGGGTTTTTAACATGGCATAATTTCTTTTCTTTTTTCTTTCCACCAGGTTTCCTCGTCTATTCATAACCTTCTCCTATAAGAACAGTTTAAGCCCGAGGCGAAACTCGCCACGGGCTTTACCACCATCATATCCATCCTCCCTGCTTTGATGCAATATCGCTCTTCCAACGGGGAGGGATTGTAACTGTAGTACTATATTACTTGGCTTCGAGAGCTTTCGCCTGATCCCCATGAAAATACAGTACATATTCTACTTCATGTGGCTTACTCATAGCCACCGTATCTGCAATCACCGGATTCTCTCCACAAAGATTCTCCACTGGAATTTCAAATACGGAAGTTGGATCCACCGTTACAGGAAGATACTTTTCGCCACCAACGATCATATAATCATAGTTCTTACTACTCCATACAATGGTAGCCACTGCACCATCCGCAGTCACTTCCACTTTTGCCGGGGAAGTAATGGTGGCTTTTCCAGATCCTCCCTGTAATTCTACAGGAATTTCATAGCTACCCTCCGCAAGGATGGCGCATACCTGGCTTTCCTCATAAGGAACCGCATTGGTTACGGATACCTTGTGATCATACCATTTTCCCTTGGTTCCCACTAAAGCACAGTCAAATTCCTCATCTAATACAGGAACAGGAAGATCAAAAGCATTCACTTCTTCTGTTGATCCGTCCCCATAGGTAACCTGCTCTAGGCTTGGCTCAATAACTGCAGCTTCCGGCTTACTAGCATCTTCTGCAAGACCTAAGTATAATCCCACCGTATTCTTAGAAGGCATCAAAAGATGAATGGTTCCCACACCATCCACAACAGTTAAGACACCCTGACCATTCTTGGTTTCATTCACATGGAACATGGAACTATCCGTGTGAAATTCCGCCAAATACACACCATCTTCCAGCCCTAAAGAAGCCTTCGCACTAGCATCTTCTCCGGCTTTGGTACGGTCTTCCCCTACATGAAGTGTTTCTGCAGTTTCACTGCTTTGGCTCTCCCCACTAGCTACCGTTGTGGAAGAAACAACCCCGTCTGTTTCCTTAGCCCCGGAAGCGTTCCCACACGCCACAAGACTTCCCACAACCATCATGGAAACCATGAATTGAACTAACTTTCTACGCATATTCATTCTCCTAAGTTTAGTCTACATCCATCGAATCAAAATACGTTTCTTCGATTACTTTAATGCATCCTTTAAATGTGCAATATATACTTCCTGAACCTCTGCAATGCTTCCTAAACCATTGAACTGGCACTCCACAGAGGAAAGACCATTACTCTTAAACTGACTTGCCCAAGAATCTTCCTCTTCTCCGGCAATATCATTATGTGCATGATCTCCAGCAACTACCATGAAAGGACGAAGAACAACCTTGGTATAACCTGCTTCCTTTACCTTCGCAACAATATCTTCACAAGAAGTACCCTCTGGCTCACCTTCTACAGTTCCAACGAATACATTCTCATAACCAAGTTCATCCACCTGTGCCTGTAACTGGCTATAGGTAACCTTAGCAGTATGAGAGGTTCCATGACCAACCACAACGATGGCTACATTGCCATCCTTACAAGCAGCTACACTATCAAAACCAGCAGCCTTAACGGTATCTGCAAGGGCCTTCTCACATACCACCTTCTTATCCTCATTCACAGTAGTAGCATCCGCACCAACTTCTCCAAGAAGTGGTTCAGAAATTACAACCTTGGTAAACTGATCCTTATAAGCTTCCACCTGGCTTACCATCTCATCATATTCCGCACCATGCATTAAATGCGTTGGCTGAATTACTAATTCCTTAACACCATTTGCTACAGCACGCTCTAAAGCCTGCTCCATATTATCAATCACTTCCCCATCACGAGCCTGAATATGATTGATAATGATCTGGGAGGTAAAAGCACGTCTTACAGAATACTCTGGGAAGCTTTCGGCAATGGCCTTCTCAATACCACCGATATCATTTACACGACTATCATTGAAGGAAGTACCAAAGCTAACTACTAAGATTTCCTTCTCACCGATTTCATCCCCATTTAAAGCATCATCCAGGGAAGCATCCCCCGTATCCAAAGCAAAATAATCTGCCTCTTCTACCAGTGCCTTCTGTTCCTCGGTTAATGCATCCCAGGCAGCCTTAGCAGCTGCAATCTGTGCATCCGTATCTTCTGTACGTTCCTGAACATAAATTGCTTCAATTAACGCATCCATCTCTTCTGCCACTTTCTTGTCAGCCTCCTCCTTGGATGTTGTGCTTTCTGTCTGTGCGGGAGTTGCTTCTGTTGTAGCTACCGCACTGGTGGCCTGGGTTTCTACTTCCTTGGCGCTTCCACAAGCTGCCAAAGCACACATACTTGCCATAGCAAGCATTCCTACGGTTACATTCTTCTTTTTCATAATTACTCTCCTATAAACATATATTCATACAGGCTCTTTTGGTTTTTGGATATAAAAAAAGCCCATATCACAAAGATTATAGGCACAATAAATAAAGGGTTCTCCCCTTTCCTTACGGCACGACCAATTCCTCGTGATCTAATGTACCAAGCATTTCGGCAGGTTTCCTGGCTTATGCCATAACAAAAGATGCGCCTTCCCAAAGAGGAATATCATCCTTCTTCAGTGGCCTCTTGCATCCTTCTAAGCAATTACAGTGACGAGATCGTACAGGACTTTCACCTGTTTCCCTTTTACCCTTTGGCCCCGGCATTCGCAGCAAAACACTCTGATCCGGTCAAAGGCACCCAAAGCTTCTATTCACTTTTCCAAATAGGGATTTTATCATATTAAGAGTCAAAAAACAACTAAGAGAGCCCTCTTTCCCTTGATTTTGTCATATTAAAAAGGCATTACCCGTTATAGGTAATGCCTATCATCCACTCCGTCCACCTGTACTCCCACAAGCACATCCTGCTCATAGGTTAATTTACAGGAAAATACATCCTCCCGTTCTTCTAAAAGCCGAAGAAATACATGATCCCCCGCCCAGAGGGGAAGTTTTTTTATTTCTTCTTTGGGAATCCACTCTAATTCTCCCTCATCGCAAGGGTGCATGGTTCCAGAAAAATCCGAACAGGTAAATAGGAAGGTATATTCATCCACTTCATCCATAACAAAGGTAAGGATTCCTCGAAGGGTAAGCTTTTGGGCCCGTAATCCGGTTTCTTCCAGGATTTCCCGCTTGATACAATCCTCCGGGGACTCCCCATGTTCCACATGTCCCCCCACACCAATGTATTTATCATGATTAAGATCCCCCTGCTTTTTCGTCCGATGAAGCATGAGATACTTCCCATCCCGTTCTAAATAAGCAAGCGTTGTAATTTCCATCATTCTTTCCCCTTCATTCCCCTATAGGAGCGAAACACTTTCTTTCCGTAGGAGTCCATAAGAACAACCCAGTAAAACTCCACAGATGATGATACATAATCCTACCATGGGAATGGAATCGAGTCCACCAAAAAAATTTAATCCTGGCATATTCTCCCCCCATTCCATAGGAAGCACTCCAAAATTTTTTAATAGGGAAGGAGTAATTCCAATAAGCATACTGCCAATCACCATAATAAAACTAAATGCCTTGATATGGCCGATGATTATTGCCCCCACAAACATCCAGATGCCAAGGGATAAGAAAAATACTCCAAGCGAGGAACAAGCAGTGGTAGAGATGGTAAAGCTATCTGCATCCACAGGAATTTGTCCAAAGAAAAACTCCTGATACCACCCTTCCACATAATATCCAAGAACCGACAGTCCCCAACAGCCGATCAAATAAAGACTATAATACTGCAGGGATTGAAGGAAAAAGTGTTTCCTGGTATTTCCCACACTCATACTAAGCCCAAAGGCATTTCTCATATGTATTGGGCCTAAAAGAATCACCTGACAATATCCGCAAAACATTACCAAAAAACTAGCAATGGGAAACCTCGTTAGACTTCCATCCGAATTAATCGCTAGTGCTAACAAGGCCATCAGTCCAATGCCTAAAAACCAGCAAATAATTAAAAAAACCACCCCTTTTACTCCGCTTTTTTGATAGAGTGGCCATTCCTTCCATCCTTTCATACTTCCACCTCCCCTACATAGGATTTCATCCATACGAAACACCCGATTCCATAGATTATAATTCCCCAACCACATTGGCTAAAAAACTGTAATTGAAAAAAACTAGAAAAACTACTAATCACTATGGAAAACATGGTAAGTAAAACGATGGTTATTTCAAAAAAACGATTTAACTTTTTCTTAAAAACAGAAAAAATGGAAAATAGAAGTAACAAAATTCCCTCCATCATAAAGAGGAAAAATATCATGGCAAGAACCATTCTACCCTGTAAGAACTCAGTACTTCCCAAAATTTTTCCAAAAACTCCAAGTCCTAAGAACAATAAAAGATGAAATCCCATCCATAAACTCTGTTCCATCAAAAATTCCATACGGCTTTCCCTGCGGCAAGCTCCAAACATCCGCTTCGCCTCTTGTCGTCCCATAATTTCTATTCCGCATTGAAAGAATGTTCCATATAAAAACAACCCCATTAGTAAAAACGGATATTGTTCCAAAACCAATTCCCCCATATATCCACCAAATGTAAATAGATTGGGATGATTGATAAAGGAAGTAATTACCAAGATCAGTATTCCAATTTCCAGCCATTGTAGGATATTACTCCAACTCCTGCGGATGGCATCCTGCCATAATACTCCATATCGCATGAACATTCCCTCCTACTCATTCTGACATAATGCTACAAAAAGACTTTGTAAGGTTTCTGGTTGAATGGAAACCTCCCCCTGTTCGTTGAAGGTTTCGTCCCCCTCTAAAATCACAGTTACGGACTTGCTCCGTCCTATGGTCTGTGGATGGTAAACTCTATGCCCCTGCACCATTTCATCCACCACATCCGATCTTCCTGTAATTCGATAGGATCTTGCCAGTAATTCTTCCACATTCTCATGGTATAAAATCTTTCCCCCATGTAAGAAAATCACTTCTTCGAATATTCCTGAAGCTTCTTCTAAAATATGGCTGGAAATTACCAATGTTCTACCAGTATTGGCATTCTCTTCGATGATCATCCGGTAAAATTCCTCCCTGGCCACTGCATCCAATCCTGCTACTGGTTCATCAAAAAAAGTAAATTCCGCTTTACTTGCAAGTCCTAGGATGATTGATACCATGGAACGCATTCCCTGGGAAAGTGTGCTCATGATAGCCTTTTTATCAATCTTCCACTGCTCCATAAGTTTTCTTGCATATTCTTCATCCCAGTTCGCATAATAAATGCGACCCATTTTTAATAATTCCTGCACCGAAAGATTCCCAATAAGGGACCCTGTATTTCCCTGAAACTCCCTGGCAAAAGCTATTTTAGACAGGGCCTTGGGATTCTCCCAGACATCTTCCCCATCTAAACTCACCCTTCCCCCGCTAGAAGGAAGCTGTGCAGTTATAATGGACATGAGAGTGGTCTTTCCTGCACCATTTCTTCCCAACAGTCCATAGATTTTTCCCCGTTCTAAGGTAAGATTCACATCCTCTAATACCACATGTTTCTTAAATTGTTTTCGAATATTTTCACAGATTAAATTTCCCATAGTTTTCTCCTTTATCCCACATTTGTGCGAAAACTTACTCACGCTCAATCATCTTTACCAATTCCTTCTTGCTAATTCCCAGTTGCTTGGCTTCTTCTAGGAATTTTTTGACAAATGTATCATAAAAGTCTTCCCGGCGCTTGTTAAGGATCATCTCCTTCGCTCCGGATTTTACAAACATTCCAATTCCCCTTTTCTTATAAAGTATTCCCTGATCCACTAACAAATTCACCCCCTTTAAGGCTGTGGCCGGATTGATGGTATAAAGCCTAGCCAGTTCATTGGTACTTGGCACTTTCTCCTCTTCCACTAAAATATCCCTTAAAATATCCGTTTCAATCATTTCACTGATCTGTAGATAGATGGATTTCTCATCATTCAATAATTCCTGCAAGAAACTTCCCCCCTTTCTAAATCTAACATTGATTCAATTTATCTTTATTGGTTCATTACTTATGTAACTAACCATATCACCAAGTAACAAAACTGTCAACCCCCTAAAAAAAAACGATGATGGATTTTCATCCATCATCGTCAGTTCTTAATCATTCCGTTTCATACCAAAAACTTGGGATTTCACTAGAACATCCTACCTAGGGCGGTGACCAACGCCACCAGGAGTATTAAAGCCACCGGGAGCATTAAAACCACCGGGAGCATTAAAACCGCCAGGAGCATTTCCTCCACCTTGTCTTGGAGGATTATTTTGATTTTGTGATTTTTGTACCTTATTTAATCTACGATATAAGAATAATTCCTGTTGATGTCGCAACTTAAAACTATGGGGTCGAATATAGGAACTGGCTGCCCTTTGCATGACCACCGAGGTTAATTGATTCTTTCGTATTAACATCACTAACAAAGCTACGAAAAAACCAATGCCCAGGGAAATAAGTCCATACATTCCCCAGGAAAATTGATTGGCCGCATGGTCGGTAAAGAAATAAAATCCAGCAAGCACTATTGCGGTTAAGATCACTGTAAGAATCGCAGTAAAAGTAGTGGCCGCCTTCTTGTCACATGGAAGATTTCCCACAAATTTTCCCGTCTGACCATTCATAGCAAAGGTAAATTTTTGATCATTCCATGTGGTATTTAATAACCACGTTGGATAGAGGGCATATCGTACCCTGCCATTGGACTGGCGAATATTACATTTCTCCAGTTCCACACTGTTATATCCGGTAACCGTCTTCGTAAATTCATCAATCGTACTCTGCTTCAACCGTTCATTGGCACGATCTTGCGTTTCCTCTGCGGTAACATCATAGCGATCCGCCAGATACCCTGCAAGAAAAGCCGTCTGAAAATTCTTTTCTCCAGCCGCTTCAAAAGGCTCCACGGATTCCATTAAATCATCGGGCATCTTTTTGGAACCATCCACCGGAATTCGATCAAAAGCAATGGTGCCATCACAGGTAACGGAATAATAACTAGTCTCCGTATAGGAAAATTGCTGATCCTCCCACCGTTTCACCCTCGTGGTCTTAAAGCGTAGGGAAGCATCCACATCACTATCAAAGAGCCAGAAGGGAACATAGACCCCCTTAATCTCATCAATATGATTTTGATCCTTAAAGACTTTCGGAAGAAATGGTTTCTTCTCCAAATGTTTCCAGTACTGGGCCTTCGCCTTCTCCTTATCTAATTGAAAAGGAATAATACAATCCGGCTTTAAATCCCCCGAAAACTGTCCCACCATGACGATGGGATTATCACAATATGGACAACGGGAAGCTGCCAGGGTCGCTTCTGCAACAATTTCAGCACCACAGGACTGACAGGAATAGGTTACAAGCCCATTAGTTTCCTCTTGTGAAAATTCCTGGGAGGAATGCTCCCAGGAAATATCATCGCCGTGATCTTGTTGCAATTGCGCATCATAGGATTGTAAGGTCTCCATATCAAATTCCGTATCGCAGTAAGGGCATTTCATCTTCTGAATGGAACTGTCGAATTGAATACCACCACCACAACAAGGACATTTGTAATCCAATAATTCTGCCAAACGCCTACTCTCCTTTCTTGATCCTTATCTCAATTCTCTTGAAAGTCTGGATTAAGCCTGTGGCTTACCACATTCGGAACAGAACTTACCAGTGTTTACTGTGCCGCATTCGCAGGTCCAGGTATCTGCTGCTGGCTTTGGAGTGCCACAGTTAGAGCAGAACTTACCGGTATTAACGGTTCCACAGGAACAGGTCCAGGTATCCGCTACTGGCTTTGGAGTACCGCAGTTCGAGCAGAACTTACCGGTATTTACCGTACCACAACTACAAGTCCAACCATCCGCTGCAGCAGCTGCAGGAGCTGTCTGTGCTGCCTGAGGCTGTGCCTGATTATATGCATACATATTGGCAGCGCCCAGATTCTGGGTCATATTCATTCCCATTAAACCAACGGCTGCACCAGAAGCATTATTGGCTGCATCCACCATGGCCTGGCTGGTTGCGCCCACCATCTGTGCATTAGCCATGGCACCATTACGGAATACTGCATTACGCTGCAGTTCCTTTAACATCTTCTCGTCTTCTTCATCCGCCTTTACAGAAGAAACACCCACGGATACGATTTCAATACCACGCTGATCCTTCCACTTCGCAGAAAGAACTTCATTCAGAGCATCTGCAAGCTCCACTGCATGGCCTGGAAGGGAGGAATAACGAATTCCCTTATCTCCGATTAAAGCAAATGCCTCCTGCAAATGTGTCATAAACTCGGTCTTTAACTGTCCTTCAATATCCCCACGGGTATAATCAGAACTAACATTACCACATACATTCTTATAGAACAGCATTGGATTGGTAACCTTGTAGCTGTATTCACCAAAACACTTAATATTCACATCCATGTCCAGACCAATATTGGTATCCACTACACGGAATGGAACGGAATTAGGAGTACCATACTTATTCCCCATCATTTCCTTGGTATTAAAGTAGTATACTCTCTGATCCTTAGGAACTTCACCACCGAAGGTGAAACGCTTTCCAAACTCTGCAAAAACAGCCTTGATATTGCTTCCTAAATTACCACCATCAAATAAACTTGGCTCAGAAGACATATCATATACATATTCACCGGGCTCCGCACATAAATCCACAATCGCACCCTGATCTACGATGATCATGCACTGTCCGTCTGCTACGGCAATCACGGAACCATTGGAAATTACATTATCGCTTCCCTTGGTATTCGAAGAACGATCGGAAACCTTCTTCTTACCCTTCGTTACGATGACATTGCTTGGAAGAGCTTCACAATAAAAGTACTCCTTCCACTGATCTGCTAATACTCCACCTGCTGCACCTAATGCTGCACTAATTAAACCCATATTCCTAAATCCTCTCTTCTCTTCAAAAATAGATTTCCAGGATGGCTAAGTCCCTGGATGACACGTACATCAAAATCCTCTTACTTCGGAATTCCCCGTTGTTTCCGTCTTCCCCCTTTCTAAGGTACTTTCGTAATTGTAAAATTCGTGTTAATTCCAGTCACTTTATAACCCTTATAGATTAATTGAAAACTAGAAATTTTTGAACTTTTATGAAATACAATGGTAAAGGTACATCCGTCCGTAGGAACGGAACCACTAATTGCTTTACCAATATATCCCTGTAAATCATTGCCGGTACTAGACACATCCGCTTCGGTAAATGTAACCGTATCACTAGTTGCAAAAGCAGCTGCATATCCGGAAGTGTCCTGTTCGGTTCCGGCATTCACGATGGCATATTGGGCACTGGTATAGATATTATTGGCCGTATCCCATACTGCAACTCGTCTGGCCTTCTCCATCTGACCAAGTACGGAAGGAGCAAGCACTCCCACCAAAGCTGCAATAATGGCGAATACTACAATTAATTCCACCAGGGAAAAACCCTCATTGCCTTCACAGAAACTAATTTTTTTCTTCATTCCATCTCTCATATCTTATTCTCCCTTCCCTTCGCTCTCCACCTGCTCTGCTACAATACTTTCAGCAATGGAGTCCACATCCTTCGATGCAATTTTTGCACCCATGGATGCGCTCTCAGAGGACCCTCTCTTTTCCTCTGTCTGAATCGTAGCACAGTAGTGTCGCCTTGCCAAGAAAATTATTATGCCAGCAAGCACTAGAGCAATGGAAAGTGCTTGGGATACACGAATCCCCGTATTTCCAAGCATTAAGGAGTCCATTCGGAGTCCTTCGATCCACGTTCTTCCCAGACCGTAACCAATCAGATATAATGCAGTAATCTCACCATATGCCTTCCGATGCTTTCGGTAAAGCATCAACAGGAGAAAGACCCCCAGATTCCATACACTCTCATAAAGAAAGGTTGGATGCACCTGGATAAATGCCTCTCCAAAAATCGTGACGGAATGCTCCATTAATTCTGAAGTTACCACCTGAGCTTCCGATACCGGAATCTGCATCGCCAAAAGGCTGTCCGTATATGTTCCATAGGCTTCCCGGTTGAAGAAATTCCCCCATCGACCAAGAATCTGTCCAATCGGAACCACAAGTAATACGGTATCTAATACCAACCATGGATTCAAATGCTTGATTCTGGTGTAAATCAAAACAGCAATTACCCCCAGAATAATTCCTCCATAGATGGCAAGCCCACCCTTGCGTAGATTCACAATATCCATTAAGTGGTTACTGTAATAATCCCATTCAAAAATCACATAGTAGATTCTAGCCCCCAGAATCCCAAAGAAGATGGCGATAAAACTTAAATCCGTATAGTGATCCGGATCCTGTCCCGTCCGCTTGGCTTCCCTCTGGGCCATCCACATTGCGAGTAACATTCCCACGGCAATCACAATACCATAATAGGCAATGGTAAAGTTGCCAAGGGTAATTCCCTTCCCCACATAGAATTCCCATCCTAAATGAGGAAATCGAATTAGTTCATTCATTTTTCATAAACCTCTCTCTCATCTTATTCGTGCATTCGTCGAATAATTCGATAAATCTCTGTATTCTCCATGATCAACGGATCATTATGGGCAAAGAATACGATACCCTGTGTTGGGGATACAATCTCTCCTTTCACATGACCCTCGTAAGGATCGAGAATCTGTCCCAAAACTTCTCCATATTCCACCACATCCCCAGGCTTTTTGCAACCCTTCCAAAGTCCCGCAAGATTCGCCTGCACCGACATCAAATCCTCGTCATGGATCACACTGGCGATATAACCGCTGTGATTTCGATAACGAATAATTCCCATACGGGTTAAGAAACGAAGCACGCTGGACACTGCCTGCTTGGCAGCATTCTCATCGATTTCTTCCAATCCACCCGCATAGATGGAAAATGCATTGGTTCCAGATAATTGCCAATTATAATTTAATGTAAATGTATCAATCGGTTTTGGTTTCCGGATCAACACATATGGAGTACCGAATAAGTTGGCAAGACTGGCACTTTGATACCCCGTCTCCATCATTCGTACATGGGGAATAAAATCTCCCGGCATATAGAAGGAAGTAAATTGCATTCCGTAATTATATCCCTTCACCCGCTCAAGTACTGCATGACTAATGCGACTGACCACTTCCCCATCCGCTTTTCCAGGAAAAGAACGATTTAAATCCTGATTATCCGATGGCCAAAACCGCTTTCCCACATTCATGGAATATGGGTTCATACAAGGAATGACTAAAATTTCATTCTCATTTACAATATCTCCCTGTTCTTCCAAGCGCTTTAATGCTTGAACGATCTGGGAACAAATATACATCTGCTGGATTTCATTGCCCCTGCTGGCTCCCACAATACATGCGGAGCGATTTCCCTGTCCAAAGCGAAATCCTTCCACCTGAAACGGATCCCGATACAATCCATCCAGCGTATAAATAATCTCCTTATTCATACATGCCTCCATGAATCCGTGCAATTAAATCTCCCGCATAAACCACTGGATGTTCCCGTAAGGTGAATACAAATCCATCATGAGGAGCACGCACTTCCTGAATTACTCGTCCCTCCATAGGAAGAATGATTTCTCCAATCAGTTCCCCCTGACTTACTGCACCAAGTCCACTACGATGGGATACGAATACTCCGGAGTTCTCACATCGGATCACACTCACTTCTCCCTCCCTGGTAACTAAAGAGGTTCGAACTTCTTCCACAGGCCCCGTCCAGATTCCCATGGTCTGCATAACATGAAAGATACCCGTAAGCATCTGATTGCATTCGGCACGATTAATGCGGTGTCCCACACCCATCTCCGCCACAATAGCAGGTACGCCCAAGGTATTCATGGTATAGGCTAAGGTTGCTTCTAAAGCATTGGCAGAAGAATAAACCCATACAATATCCGTATTCATTCCCCTGGCATACTCCATCACCCGTTCTTCAAATTGTTCATTCACACGGATCTGAGGAAGCTCCTGCACATAGATATTACTTGAATGAATATCAATCACCAAGTCACTTCCATAAAGATCCCCCGTAAGAGCTGCGGCAAAATATTCCGCCATCACACCCTTTTCCGATCCAGGAAAGATTCGATTCATATCCAAATCAAACATGGGAATGGCTCGAATAGCCATATCCACACCCAGAGGGTTGATGGCAGGATATAAGTCCACTTCTCCGGCCAAATATTCCGGATGCTCCTGCACTCGTCGAATCACTTCATATACAATATATTGTCCATCCAATTCATCTCCATGAATTCCGGTAACCAGGGAAAGACGCTTATGCTCTCCCCCATCCACGAAAGGCGCCAAATGGGTCTTTCGAATGGATAAATTCTCATGCACTGGTAATTCTATGGAGGCAATTTCCTTAATCATAACTATCTCTTTTCTATTTCCGTTAATTCACTTAATCAAGCGGCGCAATCTCGAATTCTTCCTCCGCATTTAAGGAAAAACGCGTATTCGTATATCGCGTCATTAATTTCTTAGTAACGGATCCAATATGAATCTTCACACCGGGATTGGCCACACTATGAACACCAATCCACACATGCTCCGAAGAATTCATCAGATTGGACAAGTCGCTTAATTGTTCCTCACCCTTCTTCTTCTGATTGGTCTTTAAAATCTTCGCCTGCATCATCTTACTTAGGGAGTCGGAATCGAAGGATTGTGGATTAACCTGTTTCATCTTCATCAATTTATCAATTCCACCGGTGAGAATAACAATCTCCTCGGATAATTTGTTCACTTCCTTGGAAATCTCTTCATACTGAACCAAGATTCTCGTTTCAATTCCTGCACTGACTTCCGTTAACAATTCCTTTTCATTACCAATGGTGGAAGCTTCCACTCCCATGACTCCATGGACATGACCACCTACGATTAAGCCCTTCTTACCATGAATCATTACCTTGCCACCGGCATTGGCATTGGTATTCATTAAGTAATTGGCATCAAGATTTCCATGGCAGGTAACAATAGCATCTTCAAAGAACTGTCCGAATACATCCCCGCCTGCTTCAATCTTGGCACGGCCGCGGCCCTGTACACCACGCTTTAAAACCACATCCTTACCGGCTTTAATCATGGCGCCGCCCACATGTCCGTCAATTTCCACGCATCCAAGGGCATCAATCAGCATTCCGGAAGCCACATCCCCATGAATATGCACATCACCGGAGAAGCGGATATTACTTGAAGACATATTCAGATCCCCATGATGATCATAGATTTCTGAAATCTCCACATTGCCATACTTATATTCAATCTTACCGGTAATTCCTGCATAGTAAGTAACGCCATCTTCGCCCTTTTCCACGCCCTTACCATGTAATGGTTTTAATTCCTTACCACGCTTTGGCTGTAATAATTTTCCTTCCACATTAAAACCAAATTCACCCACGGTGGCCGGGGTATATTTGGCAATCATGTCTCCAGCCTTCACTTCCACAAATAATGTGGTATTTAAAAAGTCCACGGAGCCATCTTCTTCTTCCTTCGGATGAACCCCAGGATTAATATCAAAGAAATATTCATAGGAACCATCCACACCATCGCTAAATGGCTTTCCCATAGCTACGGTAAATGGCTCTCCCACACGTTTCTCGGTAATCATGTGTTCTAGTTTATCCTTATCCACGCCCATTCGCACATTACTCGTAAGAAGGAAATTCTGAGCATCTGCCAAGGTATACTCTTCCTGTGGATTTTCCGGCTCAATAGTCATAATAGCCATCATGCAATCGTCGGTAATATTAAGTTGAAATAATCGGTTGGAAAAGTTTGCCATCTGCTCACCCCCTACCCGATCACGCCATTGGCGTTCATGATTGCTTCAATCTGCTCACGAATAATCTTCATCTCATCCGCAGAAATCTCTGGGTGACGATACATCGTAATATCAATTCCTGCTGCTTCGCCAAGACGGATCTGTTCTAATTGTTCTGGAGAATATAAGGCCTCATCCGTTTCATCCATTGCCTGCTCACCCATCTGGTGGCTTGTAACGTAATTTTGTCGGTCCTTCTTCTCCCCTTCGTCTAATTCCGTATAGGTATCCTTCTCTAATGCGGATTGCGCCGCAATGGCCGCCAGTGCTTCCTTCTCCGCATCGGATAACATAGGATAGAGCTGATCGTAAAGAGAAGTTTCCTCCTCCTTCTGGTTATAAATCAAGCTCTCCCGGATTGCTCTCATCTCATATGGGGAAATCTCTTCATGGGCATAGGAGGAAACATCCACTCCCGCCATGAGACCTCTTCGAATTTCCTTCATCTGATCCGCATCAAATTCATGTCTTGCATAATAGGAAATATCCACATAGGCCTTTAAGCCTTTTCGAATTTCCCGTAATTGGGAAGGATAAAAACGATCTGCAATAAAGTCCGTAAGATCAATTCCATCTTCTAAGGCACAACGGATCTCCCGAAGTTCCAATCCATCATGGGCGGATCCAATATAAGGGGTAAGATCCACATGATGTTCTAAAGAAAGGCGAATCTCTCGCATCATCACATAGTTATAGCTAAGTTTGGCATACTGTGCCACATTCACCCCGGAAAGCAAACCATTCCGGATTTCTTCCATCTGACACCAGTCAAATTCCGGTCTGGCATAGCTTAATACGTCCAAATGTGCTTCTAACCCCAGACGAATCTCCTTCATCTGAGGTGCTGTATAGATGGGATTCGCATATAAGGAAACATCCACTCCGGCTTCTAAACCAAATTGAATCTCCATTAATTCGAATTCACCAATGCCCATTTCACGATACATTTCCAGTTCATCCATCATCGAGTAGTCCCCTTTCCTCGAACAAGTCAAAGCCATATCCCTAGGGTCATGATAAACCCAACATTCACAGCATTATAATCTCTCTCATTATAACACAAAATACAGGATAAAACCTAGAGATTATGCCAAAAATCCCCAATCTTTTTCCCCACCGTATCCTGTGTCACATACTGAATGGATTCCCACTCCCTTGGTAAAAGTCCCTGATACTCCTTTTTGCAGAATCGCTCGTCCAATAAAACCACAACGCCCTCATCCGCTTCCGTACGGATCACACGTCCTGCAGACTGCAGCACCTTATTTAATCCCGGATACATATAGGCATAATCAAAGCCCTTTCCCTCGGCAGCAAACCACCGTTCAATAATGCTTTGCTCCACATTCACCTGGGGAAGTCCCGTTCCCACAACGATGGCTCCAATTAAAGAATCCTCCTGTAGATCAATTCCCTCGGAAAAGATTCCACCCATCACACAAAATCCCACCAAGGATTTTTCCCTCTGAGTCACTGCAAATGTGTTTAAAAAGACTTCCCGATCTTCTTCACTCATATTGCTTTCCTGAGTCAGGATGTCAAAATCCTCCTGCACATAAAAAGCGCTCACATCCTCCAAATACCGATAGGATGGGAAGAATACCATATAATTTCCGATTTTTGCCTGGGCTACGCTCTTAATATAATCATAGGTCCGCTGATACTGCTTGGGACCACGCATGGAATACTTGGTGGTCACATCCGTGGCAATAAATACCCCGCGTTTTTTCGGATCAAATGGGGATTTGGCATAGATGGCATAATCCTCATGCTCCCCGCCCCGCAGTAAACTCTTATAATATGGCATGGGAAGAAGGGTGGCGGAAAAGAAGATGGTAGAATTCGCCTGATTTAAGTAAAATTCCAGATTTTTAGAAGGATCCACACAAAACAGTCGCACCCCAAAATCCTTTCCAAGATCCCTGGCATATACGCAGTAATGCTCATCTAATAAGCCGGAAATATTCACAAAATCCCGCAATCCAAAAAAGTCTTCCAGCACTTCCTCCATACTGACTTCTCCCCGATGAACCTCTAAGAATCGGGTAATCTCTGTCATCAGATCATCCGCATAAACCGTAAGAGCAGTAATATCATCCAAGACCACAAATTCCTCCGTCATTCCCTGACACAGGCTTTCCAAGTTCTTAATTACCCGGTTCACACTGCGGCTAACCCGCACATCCTTCCCGCGAAAGAAGCTCTTTAACTTCTTCATATGCTCGATGGATAACCAGGCACTATACATTCCCCTGGCCCGGTCCACCAGATTATGGCTCTCATCCACTAGAAAGAGGTAGTCCCCTCCCGAGCCGTCCCCAAAGTATCTGCGCAAATGTGCATTTGGGTCAAACACATAATTATAATCGCATATAATGGCATCGCACCAATAGGATAGATCCAGGGAAAATTCATAAGGACAGACCTTATGCTTCTCGGAAAGATTTAAAATCTCCTCCCGGTCAAATACATCCAATGAATGAATGGCATCAAATACCGCATCATTTACCCGGTCATAATGGCCCCCCGCATAAGGACATCCTTCCGGATCACATTGTAATTCATAGGGACAGGTCTTCTCCTTCGCTGTTAAAATAATGGTTTTAAAGGCTAATCCCTTGGCATAGAGTTGCTCCATTCCATTTTTCGCAGCCGTTCTGGTAATGGTCTTGGCGGTAAGATAGAATAATTTATTCCCCAGTCCCTCTCCCATGGCTTTAATGGTTGGAAAGATGGTACACAGGGTCTTTCCAACCCCCGTAGGAGCCTGAATAAACAGGGGGGTCTTTAAACGCTCCACCTTAAATACATTCACCACCAATTCCTTCTGTCCCTCCCGATAAGGGAAAGGAAATTCCACCTTGGCAATGGACTCATCCCGCTTCTTACGTAAATCCACCAAAAGATCCACCCAAGGTTGGAATTTTTCTAAGGTATCTTCAAACCACCTGGATACTTCCTTCATAGAATATTCATAAGGAAAATACTTCACTTCTTCCGTATCTAAATTGGCATAGGTTAAACGAAGGGAAATCTTTTCCAATCCCTCATCCATGCCATAGATATAGGCATAACACATGGCCTGAGCATAGTGCACATACTGTGGCTCCTCCATAGCAAGAACATCCTGGTACATGCCCTTGATTTCATCAATGGTGATCTGCCCCTTGGAATCCGTAATAATTCCATCCGCTCTTCCTTCTAGCACCAGGGTGATCTTCTCCCTTGTTCCAATCAAGCATTCCATCTTTAGGGGAACTTCCGCCGCATAGCCACTTCCTGCGCTTTTTTGAAGTTTCTTATGAATCTTCATTCCCGCCTGCATGGCCTTGATCTCATTGCTTCCCGTACCCCGACGATGATCTATATCTCCAGCAGAATAGACGAACTCCACCAGTTCCCGTACCGAAGTTTTCAATTGTCCATTCTGAATTTCAAACATAAAACATGCACACTCCTTGGTTTCTTCAACAGATTCATTCTATCATATTCTCTGACAATATCACACATTGGTTCTGGGAAGGAATGGTTGAATGTAAGAAATAATTACAATTTCTTGGAAAATAAACGGATTTTTTTAAATAGTTTCTATTGATTTTACGAAAATATATAAAAAAAGACAAAAAAGAAGATGAAGTTTAAGGGGGACTTCATCTTCATGCGAGGGGAACAATATATAGACTAGAATCTTAAAAGCAGATTCTTTTTAGCAATTTCAAAACTAAATTAATAATAACCATTTCCATGTAGTTTGTCAACATGATTTCCAGGAAAAAATGGATGTATCAAAATAAATACAATACCTTTTTCCTTCTTCCCACCCCACATAAAAGGGTGAACAATCCACCTCCGATTCCAGGAAAAAAAGTTTCGTAAAGTAAACCTATATATGTAAGTTAAAATTACATTTTCAATAAATTATTACAAAGATATATCCCCCACATAGAATCGTAACATAAAACTCCTCCTCCACATGGTCCAACGAAATATGGAATATCACACTTTCATACGGATTTCATCCCATAAAAAATCCCCGTGGCTTTTACCACGGGGATGAATATATCCTTGGATCACAAGAAGAAATTAGTTGTTAATTAACTTATCTGCTTCGTTGTTCCAGCTGTAAAGCTTACGAACTTCCTGACCAACAACCTCTGATGGATGCTCAGCAGCAAGCTTTCTCATAGCCTTGAAATGTACCTGACGTCCTGCAGGAGACATATCTAATAAGAACTGCTTTGCGAAAGAACCATCCTGGATATCGCTAAGGATCTGCTTCATAGCCTTCTTTGTATCCTCAGTAATGATCTTAGGTCCGGTAATATAATCACCATACTCTGCAGTATTGGAGATGGAATATCTCATTCCAGAAAAACCTGACTGATAGATCAAATCTACGATTAACTTCATCTCATGAATACACTCGAAGTAAGCATTTCTTGGATCATAACCAGCTTCTACTAAGGTTTCGAAACCAGCCTGCATTAATGCACATACACCACCGCAAAGAACTGCCTGCTCACCAAAGAGGTCAGTCTCAGTCTCGGTACGGAAAGTAGTCTCAAGAACACCAGCTCTAGCTCCACCAATAGCAAGGGCATAAGCAAGTGCAAGATCAAGTGCCTTACCGGTAGCATCCTGCTGTACAGCTACTAAACAAGGAACACCCTTGCCAGCCTGATACTCAGAACGAACGGTATGACCAGGTCCCTTAGGAGCGATCATGGTAACATCAACATCCTTAGGTGGGTTGATGCAACCGAAATGAATATTGAAACCATGAGCGAACATAAGCATGTTACCTGCTTCAAGGTTTGGCTCGATATCCTTCTTGTACATATCAGCCTGTAATTCATCATTGATTAAGATCATGATGATATCTGCTCTCTTTGCTGCTTCTGCTGCTGTATAAACTTCAAAGCCCTGCTCTTCAGCTCTCTTCCAAGACTTGCTGCCTTCATAGAGACCGATAATGACATGACATCCTGACTCCTTTGCATTGAGCGCATGTGCATGTCCCTGGCTACCATAACCGATTACTGCGATTGTCTTACCATCTAATAAAGATAAGTTGCAGTCTTCCTGGTAATAAATCTTTGCCTCTGCCATTTGTTAATTTCCTCCTGAAAATAAATAAAAGTAAATATATCCTTAATCAGCAATGCCACGTGCAAGTCCGGTAAGACCAGTTCTTGCAATCGATGTAATCTCAAAGCCTTCCATTAATTCCAGGAATGCCTTAAGCTTATCCACATTACCGGTAAGTTCAAGCATTAAAGAGTTCTCACTGACATCCACAATCTTCGCACGATAAATATCAGCAATTGCGATAACTTCCTGACGCTGCTCGGTGGTTGCATGTACCTGAACTAATAATAATTCACGAAGTACTGCATTGTTAGGAAGTTCCTGAATATCAATCACGTCTTCTAACTTAGCAACCTGCTTCTTAATCTGGTTTAAAACATCTTCACTTCCAGAGCAGGCAATGGTCATACGTGAAATATCAGGATCAGTAGTAACACCTACGGTCAAACTTTCAATGTTGTATCCTCTACGGCTGAATAAACCAGCAACACGACTTAAAACACCAGCCGAATTCTCAACTAAAATTGATAAAACCATTTGTCTCATAAGTATATCCTCTTTCTTTTACGACAGTTACTATCGTCGCAAACAAAGTAATAATAGCAACTTCCCCCATTCTTGTCAATGGGAAAGGGTGTTTTATTCTTCCACCGTGGTGGTAGCAAAATAACGATCATAAATTCCCTGGAAATCCGTGGTTACCGTAAGTCTTGAGGTAGAATCCAAGGAATCCCAAAGTTTTTCATTATACTCCGCATATACTCCTGCTTCATATTCATCAAATACTGCATTGAAATTAGCCAGCTTATATTCATCAATCATTCGCTGCTTATTTTCCGTGGTTTTCGCCTTATCATAATCATTCACGCAGAGAATGATATACACTCCATCGGAGCATTCCACAGGCGCACTTACTTCTCCCGTTGCTAAGCGATAAGCCGCCGTTTCAAATGCTTCTTCCGTTTCTCCACGTCGTAATTCATACTCATATTCATATGAATTATTCTCCTTAATCAACGAAGAGAAGGAAGTTCCTGCCTTAATACGCTCTTCAATTAACTGCGCAGCACCTAAACTATCCGTCTTAATATACTGAATGGAGATGACTCTGGCATCATCCTCACTAAATTCCCGGTCCACATTTTCCGTCATATACTGATATAATTTATCCGCAAGGAGCATGGAGCGATACATTTCCGCCACCTCACTCTGAGTTAAATTGTATTTCCGAATGGATTCCTTATCCACTCCTGCAAGATATTCGGAAGCCGCCTTCTTAATATTCGCTTCTTCCTGATTACTTAATACAATTCCCCGGGTAATGGCCACCTGATCCATACATTTCATACGGGTGAGCTTGGTCTTTACTTCATTGATGATATAGTCTTCAAAAGCCACACCATCCATCTCATCCTCCCATACGGAAGGACCGAATAAATTCTCATATTCCGCTGCAATGGAGGAAATATGTACCACCACTTCTGAAAGTTTGGTTTCCGTGTGATCCACCTTAATCATCACAGAACGCTCAAAACCGGAGGAAATATAGATATTCTTTCCGGAGAAGGCCTTGTGAATCAAAACCAGCGAAACCACTAAGATTGAAAAAATCACTCCGGCGATGATATATGTTTTCTTTAATTTCATCTTAAGCCTCCACAACCAGATATCCGCCATTAGGAAGCTTAAACACTTCCAACTCCTTCTCTAAGTCCTCATCCGAAAGACCTGCGGTATCCATTCCTTCTTCTTCTAGAAATTCTCTCACTTCATCAATATGATCCAATTCCTGAGCCCATACTTCTTCTAAAAATTCGATGGCCTCGGTCAGATTACTGGCCACCGGCTCCTGAAATAACTTTCCCTGTTGCTCTAAAAAAACCTGTCCACATATATTTGGATGCTTCATCGTACCCTCCGTCCCTTCATCATCACTAACCTATAGATTACCATTCGCATGGGGCATTGTCTAGTCCTCTAACCATCCAAGTTTCTTTAATTCAGCATATACTCTTGCCACAGGAAGGCCCACCACATTATTGTAATCCCCTTCAATACCGGAGACAAATTTTCCAAAGATTCCTTGAATTCCATAGGCTCCCGCCTTATCCATGGGATCCTTGGTGGCAATATAGGCACGAATCTCCTCTTCGCTTAACTGGGCTATATGCACTTTGGTACATTCGTGGAAGGTATGGCACTGCATTTGCTCATTCACACGCTTTACCAGGGTAACTCCCGTATACACTTCATGGGTCTTTCCGGATAAAAATCGCAGCTTTCGATAGGCATCTTCTTCATCCGAAGGCTTTCCAAGCACATTTCCAAAGATGGAAACCACGGTATCCGCCCCTAAAACCACCGTATCTGCGATCTGATCTTCCAGTTCCTTCCACACCGCCACGGCTTTTTCATGAGAAAGCTCCTCCACCAGTAACCCAGGATTGGTGCATGCGCTTTCTTCTTTACAATCACTTACGTGAATATCCAATAAAAATCCGGCTCTAGACAGTAATTCCTTCCGTCTAGGAGAGCCGGATGCTAAGATTAATTTCATGAATTATTTCTCCTCGTCTTCGTCCACATCCACAATCACACCACGTAATTTCACTGGGGTGGAGAATACAATCTGGGTATAGGTACGGCCAAACTTCTGGAGTTTACCAATAAAGTTATCCAGATCATCCGTACTTGGGAATACCACCTTAAGTAACATGGAATAATTTCCTGTAATACAGTTGCATTCAATAATATTCGTACACTTCTCAGCAAATTCATAGAATTCCGGCTTCTGAACCGGTGCAAGCTCCAGATTAATAAATGCCGTAATATGATAACCAAGCTTGATCTCATTGACTTTGGCTTCGTATCCTACGATCACATTCTCCTTCTCAAGACGCTCAATCCGGGCCGACACCGCAGGGGAGGATAAAAACACCTTCTCCGCTAAAGCTTTTAATGGAATTCTAGCATTCTCCTGTAATAATCGAATAATCTTCTTATCAATATTATCCATACCATACTCCTTTTATAAGGCCAATCCTTATCAAAAAAGACAATTTCTGCCTTTCGCTGAAATTGTCTTCTTCGACGCGCTTAATTTATTAATATTTTAGAGTAAAAAAGTTAATTTTTCAAGACCAAACAATGCTTTTTTTAAAAAAATTAACTTTCCAAAGCCTTCATCAGAGTTTCTAACACTGCTCCCGTTCCACGGTTCATCTGTGCAAATGCAGTTTCTACCTTTTCTCCTAAGGAGGACTCATATAAATTCACTCCAAAGATATCCTCCCGTTCCAAGATGGTACGAACACGAGAAGAACCTCCACTTCCAAAAGGAACCTCGGCCATGATTGGGACTAAGTTCTCTAATAAAGGATCCGGACTTAATTCCATCGTATTTCCTGCATCATCCACCTTCATTAAGTACCGTAACCATCCTGCAAGAACCAAAGGAATGAAGGTTAGATCATCCACATTCTTATCTGCTGCCTTCATGTACTCCTTAATGGTACCCCCAAAACGAATCCCTAGTTTCTGGGAAGTATCCGTAGCAATTCGCTGTGGCGTATCCGGCATGAATGGATTAGGAATACGCTTCTTTACCACTTCATCGATAAAATGCTTTGGATCAATAATTCCTGGATTTACTACCACAGGAAGACCTTCCACATAGCCAACCTTCTCCACAAGAGATTTTAATACCGGATTTTTCATCTCTTCCGAAATGCGCTCATATCCTAAAAGACAACCAAAGATGGCTAAGGTAGTATGAAGCGGATTTAAACAAGTGCAGACCTTCATCTTTTCCACCTGATCCACCACTTCTCTTTTGGTAAAGATAAATCCCCCTTCTTCTAGAGGTTCCCGACCATTGGGGAAGGCATCCTCGATCACCAGGTATTCGCATTCCTCCGCATTCACAAAAGGCGCAACGAAGGTTTTCTTTTCCGTAACAATAGGAGTACATTCATTTCCAAAATCTTCCGCTAAAATCTTTTCCACAATTCCATCCGGTCTTGGGGTAATCTTATCGATCATGGTCCATGGGAAGGATACCTTCTCCGGATTCGTTACATATCCGGTAAAGTCCCCTTCAATCACTCCATTGGCCTGCCATTCCTTAGCAAATGTTACGATGGCACTACGTAACTTATCCCCATTATGGGAACAATTATCCATACTTACCATGGCAATCGGACGTTCCCCTGCTAAGAAACGAGTATAGAGTAAGGAGGCCACCTTTCCCATGTAGCTATTAGGCTTTAAAGGCCCCGCACTAAAGTCTGCTTCCACATCCTTCATATAAGAACCATCGGCTCCCTTTAAGGAATATCCCTTCTCCGTAATGGTAAAGGTTGCCATCTGAAGGGAAGGAGCCACAAAGATTTCCTTTAATCGCTCCATATCCTGCTTGCGATCGGAGTCAAGACAGAGACTTTCCGTAACGCTTCCCACAATATTCTTTTCCATACTGCCATCCGCTTTTAAAGTCACTGCAATGCCTAAATTATCATGGGGACGATACACCTTCTCAATGATTTCATAATCATATCCCTCTGCCACGATCACACCACGCTGACAGACGCCCCGGTTTAAAAGATTCTGTAATACATTGGCCTGAAAGGCACGAAAGATATTGCCTGCGCCAAAATGAATCCAAAAAGGATTCTTCTTCGTCTCCTCATATACCTTCGTAAGGGAATATTCAGGAACTCCATATCCCTTCTTTTTCCACTCCTCATAGTGATCCATTCGAACTAATTTCATGACTATACTCCTCTCTCATGTGATTTCTCAATTGCTTCCCACAGTCCATTTAAGTAGGTTGCTCCAAGAGCACGGTCATAGAGGCCATATCCCGGCATGGCAACTTCTCCCCAGATCATTCTTCCGTGATCTGGACGAATTGGGCCATCAAAGCCAATCTCATATAATGCCTTCATAATTTCATACATATCAAAGCTTCCATCCTTAGAAAGATGTGCTGCTTCTTCAAAATCATCCTGGGAATTGAATTTCAGATTCCGCACATGGGCAAAATGAATTCTGCCCTTTAAGGATCGGATCATATCCGGAAGATCATTTTCTAAATTCGTTCCATAGGATCCGGAACAGAAAGTCACTCCATTATGAGGATCATCCACCATCTTCATCATGCGCAGGATATTCTCCTTGTTAATGATGATACGAGGGAGACCAAAAACACTCCAGGCAGGATCATCGGGATGAATCGCCATCTTAATATCATATTGATTACATACGGGCATGATCCGCTCTAAGAAATACTTCAAATTAGCAAATAATTTCTCCTCATCCACATCCTGATAGGCCGCAAAGAGTTCCTTGATTTTAGCCATACGTTCCGGCTCCCATCCAGGCATCACCGTTCCGTTCATCTCTCCACTAAGACTGTCAAACATCTTCTCCGGATCGATGGCATCAATGGCTTTTTGATTATAGGCAAGTACAGTGGAGCCATCCGGGCGCTTTCTTGCCAGTTCCGTACGAGTCCAGTCAAATACCGGCATGAAATTATAGCAAACCATATGAATTCCAGCCCTGCCTAAGCGCTCCAAGGTCGTAATATAATGATCAATATATAGATCCCGGTCCTTGTCACCAATCTTAATGGAATCATGAATATTCACACTTTCAATTCCTGCGACATGAAGGCCCGCTGCCTCCACCTCATCGATCATGGCACGAATATCCTCTTCCTTCCACACTTCTCCCGGCATGGTATCGTAGAGTGTGGTAATTACTCCCGTCACTCCTGGAATCTGTCGAATCTGCTGTAAGGTTACGGTATCATGCTTAGAACCGTACCAACGTAATGTCATCTCCATCTGTAAAAACCTCCATTTTTCTTTTACTTCATATCCATAATCTTGTTAACAAGATCCATGTACTCACCACAATATTTTTCATACACCGGCTCCATGGCCTTCTGAAACTTCTCCTTCTCCTCATCGGACAACGCATAGATATATGCGCCTCGCTCCACTACCTGGTTCCAGCTATTGGCTTCATTCACCGTCCATAATTCCCGCTCATATAAAGCGGATTCCTCAGCACATTCCCGGATGATCTGCTGATATTCTTCCGGTAATTGCTCCCAGACTTTTAAGGAACAGATCTGTACCTCCGGTACTCTGGTATGTTCATCCAGGGTATAGTATTTGGCCACCTCATAATGACCGGTGGAGGCATAGGAAGAAAGGTTATTTTCCGAACCATCCACGATTCCCTGTTCTAAGCTTGCATATACTCCCGAATAATCAATCTGATATGGATTTGCCCCCAATGCAGTCACCATATCCGCCATTAAGCTAGACTCCTGTACCCGGATCCACTTTCCCTTCATATCACTGAGGGAAGTTAAGGGTGCATCATGCATATAAAAACTTCTCGAACCCGCGTCATACCAGGAAAGTCCCTCTAAACCATAATTTTCAAAGTTCTCTAAATATTCCTTTCCAATCTCTCCATCCAATACCTTCCACATATGGTCCGCATTCCGATAAAGATATGGCATCTGTAGCACATTAAATTCCGGGGCTAAGTCCGATATTTGGGATATGGAAATTCTGGCAAAGTCCACCCCTCCGTACCGCATTTGCTTAATAATTTCTTTTTCCGTGCCCAGCACACCGCCGGAATATATTAAAATCTCCACTTCCCCATCCGTGCGCTCCTTGACCAATTGGGCAAAATACTGAGCGCCCTGGGTGGTGGGATAATCCGCAGCCTGATTTTCTGCATAAGTAAATACATAGGATGGTTCTTTATTTCTTCCAGTATTTTGGCTAATTAGAATGCCGCCTAAAAAAAGCATTCCTGCCAGAAGAAGAACTACAAGAACCCCAATCACTCCTTGGCGTTTCATCCTCATTCCTCATTTCTATTCGCTTCCCACGCTACGAAGGTTAATCCATAACTACTGGTTTGACCCCTGACTCCTAACTTTGAAGCATGGTATGTAATGTCTTCTGGCGATACTCCTTGGGAGTCATGCCCACCGACTTTTTAAAGATTTTGGCAAAATAATTGGAGTCCGGATACCCCACACTATTACTCACATCCTTAATATTCACGCTCACATCCAGTAACAGTTCCTTGGCTTTCTCCACCCGGTATTCCTGGAGATATACAATAAAGGTCTGTTGAAAATGTTGTTTAAACACTCTGCTAAAATACGCTTCCGAATATCCAAGAATTCCGGCTACATCCTGAAGGGACAATTCTTGGGCATAATGATTTTGAATATATTCGGTAACGATCGCACAGAAGGTATTGGTGTTTTCTTCCTCCACCAGTAGTTTGCTCTCTTCTTCGAAAGGTTCCTCCAGAGAAGATTCCCCCTGTCTGGAAAGATAGGTATCAATCTGATGAATGGCTTCATAGATACAGCCATTTAAATCCTTATCATCCGCCGGTTTTAACAGATAATCCAAGGCCTTCACCGTAATGGCGGTTCTTGCATAATTAAAATCATCATAGGCAGTTAAAAAGATGATGACGCTATCCTTATGATCCTTTCGAATACATTTGGCCGCTTCCAAGCCGTTAATCCCCGGCATGTTAATATCTAAAAGGGCAATCTGACAGCCTTCGGAGTTAAATTTTTCAATCGCTTCCCGCCCGTTTACTGCGCTCACCACTTCTAATTGACCTTCAAAATATTTTCGAATCTTCTTGATGACCACCATACGTTCGATGGGCTCATCATCTGCAACTAAGATTTTGTACATTCTTGCTCCTTTAATTTTTCCCAGGGAATCTCCAAGGTCACTATGGTTCCCATCCCCTTCTTACTGGCAAGAAAGAGGCATTCCCTGTGATAGATGGCTTTTAACCTTTTATACACATTTCCCAGTCCAATTCCGGATTCTTCCTCCTGTTGTAAGGAATTGCGAAGATTTTCCACCTCGGTTTTACTCATGCCCACACCACTATCAATGATATGGATTCGTAAATCATCCCCCCTGCGGTATACACGAAGCTTTACTTTTCCCCCATCCTCCTTGGCTGTGATGCCATGAATGACGGAATTTTCCACCAGGGGCTGTAAAATATGGGATGGGATTACCACTTCATCCGCATTGACCCGACAATCCCAGGAATATTTCACCCGGTCGCTAAAACGCATCTGCTGAAGGTACATATAATCCATTACAATCTTTAATTCCTGTCGTAAAAGCACGGTGGCTCCTGCATTCTTTAGATTGTAACGAAAGATGGCACTTAAGGCCCTTGTCATCATCTCCGTATCTTTGGCATCCTCTAGATTAGCCATCCCGGCGATGACATTTAAGGTATTAAATAGAAAATGCGGATTGATCTGATTGGTTAATAATTCCAATTTCGCATTCTCCAGTCGCTTTTCCAATTCCAAGCGTTCCATGGCTTCGGAATGAAGCTTAACCTGAGCAATTCTTGCCTCTTCCATGGCAAGGAATTTCTCCTCCGTGGCATCCTTCATCTCATTAAAGACCTGAACTAAATCCCCCATCTCATCCTGATTTTCGATGACAATCTTCTCCACTTTCTCATTATCCGCAATCTTTCTTGCGGCATTGGATAATTGATAGATGGGCGCGATCAAGGTCTGTGCCAACACATTGGCAAGATATAGTAAAATCAACATCAGTACCACATTGATAATAATTACCACGACGGGAATTAAGATCATGGTTGGTACAATGCGATGATATTTTTCATTACTATCTTCAATCGTATAATCCAGTAACCGATCCCCATATTCGGACAGGTATCCTAGAATTTCATAGACTTCATAAAGGGTGGGAACATAGGTTACATTATCGTCCGTCATCTGCATCATGATATCCCGCTTGGTACAGTAGGTATCATATATATTCTTAATGGACCAGATCTGAGCATATTCCCGATTTCCCACATCTTCATAGGAAAGCTCCAGCCCATTCACCGAAACCTTGGTTTCCTCCATGGCATGTATGAGAGCGGTATTGGTTGCCTCATTTTGATATTTCATATATTCATGAAAGGCTTCGTTCTCGTCTTTTACTGCATTCACAAAGGCCAGGGCTCTGGAATTATTCTCCCAGATCTGGCCAAAATCATTCACTAAAATCTTTACCACTAATATGTCAAATGCAATGGCAAGAACGATGATGATGGACATAACGGATATAAATACTGCTAATTTTTTATGAATGCTACACCGTAGCCAATATTGTCTTAACATGCTTTGCGGATTCATTTCGCCCACTCCCGGATCTTTTCTGCCACAAAATTCTTAAAACGCTCCTTCTCCCCTTCGTTAACGAAATTCGAAGAAGGGATCATATAGCCTTCCCTGGTCTTTAATACCAACAGCACCACATTGCAGCGCTCCATCACACCTGCCACCTTCTCCCAGGCAATATCCATGGTATCCGCCCTGGTAATTACCTGAATTTTAGCCGGATCCACCTGAAGACTTAAGCCCTCCGGTAATTTTTCCACCTGCTTATTGGCCCTCCAATAGATGGCAAGGGGCTGAAATACTGGGAATAAAAGACAGAGAAAAATCAAGATTCCACGCATCCAGATACTGGACTGTGGAAAAAATTTAACGGTCATGATCACCATGGCCACAGCAAAGATCAGATTACTTACGATGGCTGGAGAATGCAGAATTTCATACATACTAAGCTTCCATAAATCTTTGGTTGTTATATTACACTGATAGCGAAACATCTCGTCACCTCCATGGTTTCTCTCGTAAGTATAGTGTTTTTTAAAAGTCCGGTCAAATACACCCGCCATGAAATAATGTTGGCAGAGGTCATGATTGACCCCTGCCCTTTGGAAAGTTTATCTATTACTTACCACCTAAAAGATTAGGCAGTAACATACTGATTTCAGGTATGAAGGTCAGTAATAATAATACTGCGATCATACATAGATAAAATGGAAGGGTTGCCTTCACAACTTTCTCCATCTTGCAACGACCCACAGCGGAGCCAATGAATAATACTGCACCAACTGGTGGAGTTAACAAACCAATACCACAGTTTAATACCATCATGATACCGAACTGAATTGGATGGATTCCAATTCCAGTAGCAATTGGAAGTAAAATTGGAGTAGCAATCAAAATAATTGGAGCCATATCCATGATACAACCAAGAATTAACAGTACCAGATTTAATAACAATGCGATAATGATCTTGTTGGAAGTAATTCCAGTAATAAAATTAGCTGCCAGGCTTGGTACATGCAATAAGGTTAAGCAATAACCAAAGACACTGGAGGTTGCAATTAAGATTAATACGATGGATAAGGTATCCACACAGGTATCCAAAATCTTCCATACACCCTTCCAGGTAACTCCACGGTAAATAAATACACTGACAATCAAACTGTAAATAACCGCAATTGCAGCAGATTCTGTAGCGGTGAACCATCCGAAAACTACACCGAATACTACAATGATTACAGCTGCCAGAGCCCAGAAGGAAATCAATAACTGCTTCAGTAATACTTTCAGACTAAACTTATCTCCCTTAGGATAATTTCTTCGCTTGGAGATAATATAGGAACCCACCATTAAGGACACTGCAAGGAGTGCTCCAGGAAGGTATCCTGCTAAGAACAAGCTACCTACGGATAAACCACCGGCAGCGGTTGCATAAATAACCATATTATGGCTTGGTGGAACCAACAATCCCTCACAGGAGGAAGTAATGGTTACTGCAGTGGAGAAATCATCATCATATCCCTGATCCACCATCATTGGAATTAAGATGGAACCTAAGGATGCGGTATCTGCAGAAGCAGATCCGGAGATACCTCCAAAGAAATAGGATGCTACAATATTTACCATAGCCATACCACCGGTCATCCAACCCACACAGGCATTCGCTAAGTCAATTAATTTCGAGGAAATACCTCCCGCACCCATTAATACACCCATGGTAATAAAGAATGGAACCGCCATCAAACTGAAGGAACTAATTCCCTTTACCATATATTGACACAGTACACTAAAATTAATTCCCTGATATGCCATACAGAGTAAGGATGATAAAGCAACGGCATAGGCCACTGGGAATCGTAAGAAAATCATTACTAAGAATGAGATAAGTAATACAGCGATTGCTGCTCCCTGTGCTGTCATGACTTTGCCACCTCCTCTTCTTTCGTCTTAGGAACTACCAATGCATCTTCCCCATAGCCTGGCTGATAGAATGCTTTAATATGGTTATATACAGTTTCTAATTCGAATACTAACATGGCAATTCCTGCTAAAGGAACTGGGAAATACATCCAGAACTTGGATAGGGCCGGCATGCTAACATAGGTTGCTTTCGCACCAATGACACTGGCATAATTCCAACCATAGGTGATCATAATGACGGAAAGAACTAAAATTGCCGCATCGGATATAAGATCCAATACTTTTAATACCTTCGGTGGTAAGAATCGGTCAAAGGCAGTCATACGAATATGGGCATTTCTACGAATGGCAAGTGCTGCAGAAAGCACAGCCATGTAGGACATGAACGTTAATACCACTTCTTCACTCCATGCAGGATCTGGGATAAATGAAACATATCGTCCCAATACACACATGGAAGTAATTAAAATATCGCCAATTAACAATAATTTACAGATTACAAGAACGATCTTGTAAGTCACGTCATATACCGGTTTAATTCGATCCAAGGTAGTAAATATCTTTGGCATTACGTGAACCTCCTTAATGGACCAAGGAAATTCTTCCTTGTCCGAATGAATACTTTCTCTTATCAATAAGAGCGCAGAAAAGACGACTTTCTGCGCTCTAACAAAACCATCTTACTGCATATCAAGAATCTTCTGATAAAGTTCTTCGTTACCCTTCGTGTACTCGCTTACAACGCTGGATACAGCTGCCTGCCAAGCACTCTTATCAGGAACATCAACTACATTACATCCAGAAGCCTTTAATTCATCTAATACTTCCTTCTCCTTCTGCTCGGAAATCGATCTGTTATATTCAGATGCCACCTTACCAGCTTCCGTTAATACATTCTGCTGTGCAGGAGTTAACTTATCCCAAGCTTCATCCGTGATGATTACCTGGATTGCACCAAGGGTATGACCATCTAAGATTAAGTTGTTAGCAACTTCTGGGAAGGAATTAGCCTTATAGTTAGCAATTGGCTGTTCTGCACCATCTACAACACCGGTCTGTAATGCAGAATATAATTCGGTGAAGGCTACTACGGTTGGAGAAGCTCCAAGACCTTCTACCAGACCATTCATAATTGGGTCGTTGGATACACGAAGCTTCATACCTGCTAAATCTTCCATACCCTTAATTTCCTTAACTGTAAAGAAATGACGGAAACCTTCTTCGCCGTAGAACAGACCTCTTACACCATTACCATTCTCATGTGGCTCTAATAAGAATTCTGTTGCTAATTCACTCGTTGCAAAATTCCAGAAATGTTCTCTGGATACAAATGTATATGGGAGGGATAAAAGCTTGGACTTCTCTCCGCCATAACTAGTTAATGCAAATGCTGAAATACGTGACATATCAATGGTTGATCCAGGAGCTAACATGGTATCCAGAACATCCTGCTCTGCACCAAGTACACCGGATGCCTGTAAATCAATGGTAATGGATCCTCCCGATAAGGACTCCACGGTCTCCTTAAACTTCTGATCCGTCATACCTACAATGGTATCCAGCGGATTAACTTCCGCCATTACTAAGGTAACCTTAGGATCATTTGCCACATCACCTGTTCCAGCGGCCTGGGTGGCGGTACTTGGTGCACTGCCGCCACATGCGGTCATACCAAGTAACATGGTTGCGCAACATACTGCTGCAATTAGCTTTCTCTTCATAGATAAAAACCTCCCTTTATTCATGGAACCAAAGACCTTCTCTGTTTCCTGATAAATTCATTATATTGTTTCATATTGTTAAATAAAATACGAAAATTTTGTGATTTCTAGAACATTTTTTACAATTTTTCGTTTTCTTTCGAATATTTCTATGATTTTTCGTCACTGGATATATTGAAAAGTCCGCTCCACCTATGGTAAAGTATCACTAATGATTATTATATCCACGAAAAAGGAGAGACATATGGGTAAGAATAAGGACGCAGAAGACGTATTACCGGAGGGATTTGATACTACGGTAACCGTCATTTTAGATGATCAAAAAGAATTAGAATGTGCGGTGGTATCTATTTTTGATGCACCGGTACCAAAGAAATTCGGCGAGGGCCGTTATATTGCCCTTCTTCCTCTGGACAATCCGGACGGAGATGAAGTATATCTCTATCGCTACAGTGAAAGCGAGGATGGTTCCCCATCCTTAGATAATATCAATGATGATGAAGAATATGATATTGTTTCGGATGCATTTGATGAAGTACTGGATGCTGCAGAATATGATGAATTATTAGAGGACGAAGAAGACGAAGAATAAAAGAACCCCCGAGGAAGGAAGCGGATGAATACCGCTTGATTCCCCGGGGATTTTTTTATGTTGATCTGGAATATGATGTTTTCTACGCTTCTAAAGGGCCGTTCCCCTGGCTTCTTCAATAAATCTGGAAGGCTCCATGGCCTTATTAAATCTAGTACGAACACAGCTAATATGTAATTCCTTCGTGGTTCTGGTCATGGCCACATAAAACATCCGCCGCTCCTCTTCCACCTCATCATTTAAGATGGCCTTCCGATAAGGAATCACATCCTCATTGGCATCTAAGATATACACCAGTGGGAATTCTAAGCCTTTGGCCCCATGCATGGTAACCACATTCACCGCCTCTTCTAAGACCTCTCCACCTTTAGCATTCTTTTTCTGAATGGTTTCCTCATAAGCTTCAATATGTTGGAACCATTGGCGATAATCATTAAATTCCCGGGCGGACTCCTGTAATTCATTCAATACTAAGAAGAGTTCCTCCGGATTTAAATTCATCTCCCTGGCATATTCTTCCAAATACTCATCATATCCAATGCCCCGACGAATATAATTAATTCCTGCATAGGGATTTAAGCGGGATAAAATCGTAAGGTCATCTTCGAACCGGTCAATCCGCTCCAACATCCAGGCCCGATCATTGCGATAGGCTTCCCGGATCTCATCAAAATCCACCAGGGGACTCATTAACACATCTCGACCGATATAGCGCTTTGGTTTATTCATAATCTGTAAGAATACATTCCGATCCCGATTTCCAAGGGCGAGATTAATATAGGCCATGATATTTTTGGCAATCCAATGATTATAAATACTTGGAATGGTATCCTTGGCCCGAAAGGGAATATTATATTCCATCATCTTTTCCAAATAATATCTGGCCCCATCATTGGTGCGGGTTAACAGGGCGAAATCATTGTAGGAGCCACCTTCTTTATGATGCAATCGTACATGCTCAATAAAATCCATGGCTTCTTCATGCACATCCGTAAACCTTCGCCAGATTACAGGCGCATCCTCTGTTCGATGGGCGGTAATCTTCTTGGCATAACGCTTCTCATTGTGGGCAATCAAGGCTCCTGCTTCTTTTACCACCCGCTGTGGACAGCGGTAATTTACCGTAAGGGAAATCACCCTGGCTTTTGGAAAATCCTTCCGGTAATTTAACATAATCTCCGGTCTTGCCCCACGGAAGGAGTAGATACTCTGGTCATCATCCCCCACCACGAATAAATTCTCCTCCTTACCAAGAAGGAGCTTTACCACCTCATATTGCATATGATTAATATCCTGGAATTCATCAATAAGAATATAGCGAAACTTCTCCTGCCAGGCTTTGCGCAGATCCTTTCGCTCCTTTAACAGTTCGTAGGTGTAGAGAATCATATCGTCAAAGTCAATCTTTCGCATCCTGCGCAGTGCAAGGTCATATTCCCGATAGATGGAACGAAAGGCTTCACTGGCACAATTGGTGGCATAATAATTGGAAAGATTCATTCCCTCCCCCTTACAGCTACTGATTTCTGCAAGGATATTGGTTAAAAAATCCTTCTCATTATCATATTCCATTCCCAGCCGGCTAATGATTCGTCGTAAAATATTCAGTTGTTCTTCTTCCCGAATAATATTTTCCGCATTGTAATGATAGGCATGGCGAAGAATCGTAAAAAAGACGCCGTGAAATGTACCAAACATCACGCCCTGGCCACTGCCCTGCATCAATTTTAAAAATCGTTCCTTCATTTCCTTGGCTGCTGCCTTAGTAAAGGTGATCACAAGAATATTTCCGGGATTGACATTCTGCTCGGTAATAAGAGCTTTCACTCGATGGGTGACAACTGCAGTCTTGCCGGAGCCAGGCCCCGCAAGAACAAGTGCTGGACCATTCCGGTGAGAAATTGCAGTCAACTGAGATTCGTTGAACTTCATTCGTTTTCCTTATATGATCGATGAAAAGAGTAAAAAAACCAGTAAGGAAGGTCGCCCTTCCTTACTGTCAATAAGTTGTAACACATTTATGCTAAAGCTGCCTGTAATAATTCGATACCCTTACGGATTCGACGAAGAGATTCGTCCTTTCCAAGGATCTCCATAATTTCGAAGGCTCCACCAGGAGTCATCTGCTTTCCGGAAACGGCGGTACGAAGTGGCCAAAGAACGGTACCATTCTTCACACCCACGCCTTCAATATAACCCATGACTAAGTCATGCAGGCTATTCATGGAATAATCATTCCAGTTCTCTAACAATGGAAGCACGCCCTGTAAGGACTCCAGGGAAATCTCCGTATTGGTCTTCATCTTCTTATGAGTATACATAGCAATATCATACTCTGGAAGTTCTTCGAAGAAATCAATATGCTCCTTAATATCTGGGAATACTTCAATACGGGTCTTTACCAGATCCGCAATCTTCTTTAAATCATAATCCTTATGAACCACTTCCTGAATGTATGGAAGAGCCATCGCATAGTACTTCTCATTATCCATGGCCTTAATATATTCTCCATTCATCCAGCGAAGCTTTGCCATATCAAAGACGGCAGGGCTCTTACCAATTCGATGGAAATCAAATTCCTTGCATAATTCCTCTAAAGAGAAGATCTCCTCATTGGAATCCGGACTCCATCCGCATAAAGCCACATAATTCACAATGGCCTCGGATACAAATCCCTGCTCCAATAAATCCTCATAGGAGGAATGTCCACTTCTCTTAGAAAGCTTCTTATGCTCCTCATTGGTAATTAATGGACAGTGAATATACTTAGGCACTTCCCATCCAAAAGCCTCATAAAGACGGTTGTACTTTGGAGAAGAAGAAAGATACTCATTACCACGAACCACATGGGTAATTCCCATGAGATGATCGTCCACCACATTGGCAAAGTTATAAGTTGGGAAGCCATCGGACTTAATTAAGATCATATCATCAAGCTCTGAATTATCCACGGAGATATCTCCATATAATTCATCATGGAAGGTGGTTGTTCCTTCCGTAGGATTATTCTGACGGATCACATAAGGCTTTCCAGCTGCAAGATTTGCTTCCACTTCTTCCTTGGATAAGGAAAGACAATGCTTATCATATACAGTAATCTGCTTGGACTCGCCCTCTTCCTCATCTTCCCCGGCAACGGTGGTCGTTAAGGAAGCCAAACGCTCCTTGTCACAGAAGCAATAATATGCCTCCCCCTTATCAATTAACATCTGTGCATACTTGCGATAAATTCCAGCATTCACACGCTCGCTCTGTACATATGGGCCACAATCGCCAGGACAATCCGGACCCTCATCATGCTTTAAACCGGTCTTCTCCATGGTACGATAGATAATATCCACAGCACCTTCCACCAGACGTTCCTGATCCGTATCCTCAATACGAAGGAGGAAATCTCCATCCTCATGCTTAGCAATCAGATATGCATATAATGCAGTTCTTAAATTTCCCACATGCATTCTGCCTGTAGGACTTGGTGCAAATCTTGTTCTAACCTTACTCATCTTCTTATCTTCCATATGGGCGCAGCCGCCCATGGACCCTTTCTTATAAATTTCACCCAATTCCAAAGATCTATAATCCCAGTAATTCGGTTGCTATACTAAAATAAATCATTAAAGACAATGCGTCAACTATTGTTGTAATAAAAGGACTCGCCATGACTGCAGGGTCAAATCCCACCTTTTTGGCAAGTAGCGGAAGGCTTGAGCCCACAATCTTCGCCACAAATACCGTAACTAATAAAGTAATACATACTACGCTTGCCACGGAAAAACTCACCTGATCTAATAACAGTAATTTTAAGAAATTCGCTGCTGCCAGGGTGAGTCCACATAGGAGGGCTACCCGGATCTCCTTAAAGATAACCTTGAATAAATCTTTAAATTCAATCTCATCTAAGGAGAGACTACGAATAACCGATACGGATGCCTGACTACCGCAGTTACCGCCGGTATCCATTAACATGGGGATAAATGCCGTCAGTACTAAATACCCCGCTCCCGCAATGGCCTCTTCATAATTTTGAATGATCCTTCCTGTAAATGTGGCAGAAATCATTAACAGCAGCAACCAAGGGATACGCTTCTTATAGGTTTCCCATACCGAGGTACGCATATATGGCTTATCCGTAGGCGTAATCGCCGCCATCATTTCGATATCCTCGGTGGCCTCCTGCTCCATAATATCCACAACATCATCCACGGTAATAATACCCACCAGACGATCTTCGCTATCCACTACGGGCATGGCGGTAAAGTCGTATTTCTGGAAGGTTTTGGCAACTTCTTCCTGGTCATCTAACGTGTGAATGGTAATCACATTCTCATGCATGATATTCCCAATCACATCTTCCGGCTCACAAAGAAGAAGATACCTTAAAGCAACCGTACCAATTAAAACCCGGTTAGCATCCAGGACATAACAGACATTAATGGTCTCTTTATCAATTCCAATCTTTCGGATTCGGTCAATGGCCTGTGCCACCGTAAGATTTTCCTTTAAATCCACAAACTCCACCGTCATTAAGGAGCCTGCGGAATCCTCCGGATAATTTAACAGATGATTAATATTTTTTCTCGTCTGAGGACTTGCCTGAGCAAGCAAGCGTTTTACCACCCCCGCCGGCATCTCTTCCAGAAGGTCCGTAGCATCATCCGCAAACAGATTATCAATCAGATGACCTGCTTCAATTTCGGACATGGAAGAAAGCATTTCCTGCTGTACCTCCGGATCCACATAGGAGAATACGTCCGCCGCCAGGGACTTAGGAAGCATACGAAATAATTTATTCCGTACCTCCTTCTCATATTCTTCAATAAAATCCGCCACATCCTGTACATTATAATCAACGATTTCCTTCCGGAAATCCGCATATTTTTTATTCTCAATCAGTTCTCTTAAGTGTTCCATACTCACCTCGGATCTTATTCTATTATTCTAATTTTTTGATGATCATATTATTCGGCTGAATAATATGCTGTTCCTTTCCATTCATCACAATCAATCCCTTCGCGTAATTAATGGAGAAAGTTGTTAAAGAATTACTCTCCAGATTCACGGAAATCACATGCTTACCATCTGGGAAGACACACACATCCTTAGGAAAATCCCCACTGATCGGCAGAGAGGAATTCATGGTAAGAAGCCCCGTCTTCTTATCCACATTATAGATGGTGAGGGTATCATCCCCGGAATTGGTACAAAACAGATGATTGTAATTTAAGGAGAAGCGGAAGGAAGCAGCTGCCGTATTCTGCTGATGCTTCTTTCGTACCGTAAAGATATTCTGAATAAATTCAAAAGTCTCTTTCGCTTCCGGATCATAATGATATACATTAATACAATTCTTTAATTCACATAATATGTAGGCATATTTTCCATCCTGAGAAAAAACCATGGATCTTGGAGCGGACTCAAGTGGCACTCTGACAATATCCTCTAACCGAAGCTTTCCACTGTTCTTATTAAAACTATAGACCTTCACAAGATCAATTCCCTGGTCACATACGCACAGATACTTCTCATCCGGAGTCAGTACCGCACAGGAAATATGGGGACGGAAGGAACGATCCGCAATACTACCCGTACCCGCATGGAAGATTTCATCCGTAATCTCTCCCACGGAGCCATCTTCGTTAATTCGAAGCACCGTCAGCTTTCCGTCATGATAGCCAGATACGAAAAGGTAGGTATTATCCCGATTGGTGGACAGATGACACCCTCGCATGCCATTAATGGAAGCCAAATTCTTAAAAATCAGATTGCCATCCCCATCAATATCATAGCTGATAACACCCTCATCACAGATGGAATACAGGTAATTACCCTTGGCTGACAAGATCACATAGGATGAATTATTAATCTTCACCGCACTGCGAAGTTCCACACGGCCCTTTTCCACATCCATATCATAGATATGAATTCCTTCGCCATTCGATTTGCTATTATTGGTATAACTGCTTACATAAGCCACATAACGTTCATTTCCCATGGTGCACATCCTCCCATCCCGGGCTTTTCATCCATTGTTCCCACTGGCGAAAACCCCTTTGATAACGCATATATTTTACTATTTTGCCTCTGCAAATTCAATATATTAGTGAAAGTTTTATCAAACCCCATATGCCTATTTTAGGCGCTTTTCCTTGTATTTGGAAAGGGCTTCAATATACTGACTTCCCATGGTGGAAAGGGGAATATCCTTGCGCTTAATGACTCCGATTTCCATCCGATCTTTGGTATCCACACGAATGGCACAGTAATCCTTACCATTTAAGTCCTCACAGATAATGCCCGAACATAGCGTAAATCCATTCACTCCCACAAAGAGATTTAAGATGGTGGCACGGTCACTGACATGAATCACCTTCTTATATGGATAGGTACTAAATGGCTCCTCCGCATAGTAGAAGGAATTATTCTCCCCCTGATCAAAGGCAAGACAAGGATATTCTGCCAATTCTTCAAGGGTTACCTTCTTTTTCTTGGCTAAAGGATGGGACTTACAAAGATATGCGTAAATATTGCATTCAAATAATGGAAGGAATTCCAGTCCCTGATCATGAAAGATCTTATCCAATACCGCCCGGTTAAAATCACTGCGATATAAAACTCCCAGCTCACTTCGAAAATTCTTCACATGATCGATCACTTCACTGGTTTTTGTTTCCGATACAGAAAAATCATACTGTTCTAAATCATACTGTTGGGTTAATTCCACGAAGGCATTCACCGCAAAGGTATAATGCTGCATGGATACGCTAAATCGTCCCCGGATATTATTCTTACTAATATACCGGTCCTCTAATAGGGCATACTGCTCTACCACCTGTCTGGCATACCCTAAAAATACCTTTCCCTCCGGTGTTACGGAGATTCCTCGGTTGGTTCGAAAGAAAATTTCACAACCCACTTCCTCTTCCAATTCCCGAATCGCCGCAGAAAGACTTGGCTGGGAAACGAATAAAGCTTTGGCAGCCTCATTCATGGAATTACTGCCTGCCACAGTAATGGCATAACGTAATTGATTCAATGTCATAAGAATTCCCCCTGTGGTTATAGGTAAAATCAATAGCGAGATGATTATAGCATTTTTTCCGCTCCGAAACTAGAAGGATACTTGCACAATTTCTTTTTTTTCGTTAGAATACATTCAGCACTTCAAGTGCTGATTCATATCCATGAATCCTATGGGCTTGTACAGGTTTCGACAGGGTATAGGAAGTTGGAGAAGCAAGTCGCAGGGTGATGCGTTAAATTCCACAATAAATATAAACGCTGAAGATAATTTAGCATACGCTGCCTAATGGCAGCTGTCTGATCTAGAGCACCTACACTTTAGAACCCAGGCATCGAACATGTAGGAAACGACATGGGCTAAGCTTTGCACCCACGGGCGTATCATGAAGCTACTAAAGTGGTAAGAATGTCTGCTTTCGTGCCACGGAGGGAATGTCAAAGAACAGAATAAACTTGTAGAAGTACAATGGAATGTGCTTTGGACAGGGGTTCGATTCCCCTCAGGTCCACGCCAAAGAGAAATCCCGCGTAATTTCCACGCGGGATTTTTTCTTTCTATGAATCCTTTAATACATCTTAGAAACCTTGAAATCCCGCTCCAACTCTCGGCGCTGATCCTTCTTGGCAATATCTGCACGTTTATCATAATTCTTCTTACCACGGGCAAGACCAATCTTCACCTTCACCAGTCCCCCCTTTAGATAAACTTCCAAAGGAACGATGGTAAAACCTTTTTGGGTGGTCTGTCCGGATAATTTATGAATTTCACTTTTATGAAGCAGGAGGCGCTTGGGACGAAGGGGATCCCGATTAAAAATATTTCCCTTCTCGTAAGGCGTAATATGCATGCCATACACATACACTTCCCCCTTCTCAATTCGTACAAATGCTTCCTTGACACTAACCTTTCCCATGCGAACGGACTTTACTTCCGTTCCTGCCAGTTCAATGCCGCATTCATAGGTTTCATCAATAAAATAATCAAAATAAGCCTTCTTGTTATTGGCTACCAGCTTAAAATTACTCGTGCTCATCTAAGTCCTCTTCTACAAATACAAAATCAATGGTGCGAAGCAATTTATCCGCCGCTTCCACACGAATCTTCACTTTCTGTCCAAGGCGATAGGTCTTCCTCGTATGAACTCCCACCATGGCAAAATGTGGTTCATCATATTCATAATGGTCATCTTCCATGGAAGACACCCGAACCATTCCTTCCACGGTGTTCATTAATTCCACATAGATTCCCATATTATTCATACCGGAGATTGCACCTTCATACTCCTCTCCAATATGATCCTGCATATATTCCACCTTCTTCATCTTATCCACATCCCGCTCTGCATCATCCGCACGACGCTCTGTAAGGGAAGTGGCAGACGCCACATCAAAAAGGATTTCATCATAATGATGAATTCTCTTCTCCGTTAACTTTCCATGGAGATTCTCCTTAATAATTCGGTGAATCTGAAGATCCGGATAACGACGAATTGGGGAGGTAAAGTGGCAATAATACTTGGCTGCCAGACCAAAATGTCCCAGGCAATCCGTAGCATATCTTGCCCGTTTTAAGGAACGTAGGGTCAGACGGCTGATCATGGCCTCTTCCGGCGTATCCGCAATCTTATCAAGAAGTTTTTGTACTTCCTTCGGATGAATATCATCCTGGGAAATATGAATGGAATATCCATAATTATTGATCATGATTCCAAGGCGCTCAATCTTCTCCGGATCCGGATTTTCATGCACACGGTATAGGAATGGAAGTTCCTGCCAGAAGTAATCCTCGGCCACGGTTTCATTGGCTGCTAACATGAAATCCTCAATAATTCTTGTTGCCGTATTACGCTCATAAGGATGCACATCCACCGGATGTCCCTTCTCATCGAGAAGGATCTTGCTTTCCGGGAAATCAAAATCAATGGAACCACGTTTCCGACGCTTCGCACGAAGCTTGGCCGCTAACTCTTCCATTAATTCAAACATCTCCACAAAACCTTCATATTCCTTGCACACCTGTGGATCATGATCCCCAATAATCTTCTGTACATTGGTATAACTCATTCTCCGGTCCACATGAATTAAGGTTTCTGCAATCTTATGTCCCACAATGCTTCCCTTAGCATCAATATCCATGATACAACTTAAAGCCAGACGATCCTCTCCCTGATTTAAAGAGCAGATTCCATTACTTAATTTGTGAGGTAACATTGGGATCACACGGTCCACCAAATATACGGAAGTACCACGATGCAGGGCTTCCTGATCCAGTGGAGAATATTCCGTTACATAATGGGACACATCCGCAATATGAACTCCCAGTTCATAGGTACCATCCCCGTTCTTTCGAATGGAAATCGCATCATCCAAGTCCTTGGCATCTTCTCCATCGATGGTAACCGTTAATACATCCCTTAAATCCAATCGTCCCACTTTTTCTTCTTCGAGCACATGATCCGGGATGTTTTCCAGATAAGCCATCTCCTCTTCTGGGAAGCTTTCCGGAATTCCATAGGCTCTTACCACGGATAAGATATCCGTTCCAGGGTCGTTAATATGACCAATAATCTCCGTAATGACACCTTCCGGATTCTTATTCTTGGTAGGATATTGGGTAATATGAACTACCACCTTATGTCCTGTCATGGCATCCTTACACTCTTCCTTAGGAATAAAGATGTCTTCGCAAATCTTTCCATTATCCGGAATAACAAAGCCAAAGCCCTTACTCTTTTCAAAGGTTCCCACCAGATCTTTGATCTGATGCTCCACCACACGGATCACTTTCGCTTCCCGACGTTTTCCAGGCTTAGCCCCCCGATCCGCCTGAATATCCACCACATCTAAGTGGAAGGCCTGATTGGTATTCTCTTCAGAAATAAAGAAGTCCGAATCTTCCCCCTCCACTTCCACAAAGCCAAAGCCCTTGGCATTACTGATAAAAGTACCTCGAAGTAATAAGGAATTACTCTTTTGATACTTGCCCTTCTTGGTGATCATTAATTTTCCTTCGTCCACCAGTTCTGCCAGGATGGACTCGAATTCTGGGCGATCCTCCCCCTTTACTTCAAAGAAATTGGCAAGTTCCTTTAATTTCATCGCGGTGTATAAATCATTATTCACAAAATCCATAATCATGGCTTTGCGTTCTTCTCTAGTCTTCTCACTCATAGGTAACACCCCCCACTTCCAAGTCTTTTAGATACCCTTATTATAGCACACTCCCACCATATTAAAAACAAATCCAGGTAACATTCCCAAGTCCTTTACGTAAAAAAAAGGACCATGGTTTCCCATGATCCTCTGTCATTCATTCCATCTTATGAATTTCTTTAGAAATTCAGATTTAAAATAATTGCAAATACAAAGAAAGCTACGGCAAGAATCTTCGTAATCTTCTCAAGCTTACCTTCCATGGAACGGCCCTTATTCTTACCCCAGTAACTATCTGCAGCACCTGAAATTGCTCCGGAAAGTCCTGCGGACTTACTCTCCTGCATTAATACAATCACGGTAATTGCTATGGAAACCAGTACAAAAAGTACTGCAACTAAAATCTTTAACACACTCATCTTTCTAACCTCCTACGCTCACACGCAAAATCAATAATAGCATATCCTAAATCTCTTGGCAAGATTTTTTCTTTCCCTTTAGGAAAATGCATTCACCGTATGAATAATATGCGTGATTTCATCCTCTGTCAGTTCTGGGAACATTGGCAAGGAAACGCAATGCTTCGCTAGATATTCTGCATTTGGACAGTCCCCCTCATGGTATCCAAGATCTTCATACACTTCCTGTAAGTGACATGGCACTGGATAATGCATATCGCAGCCGATGCCATGCTCCTTCATGTACGCGATGAAACGCTCCCGGTCTTTGACGGTAATCACAAAGAGATGGAATACGGTCTGCGTGTTACCAGGATGCGCCTGATGGGTAATCAGTGGATTGGTAATCTCAGCAAGATAGCGCTTTCCAATCTCTCTACGACGGGCAGTCCACTCCTTTAAATGGGAAAGACCCACGGATAATACAGCCCCTTGCAGACCCTCTAAACGGTAATTATAGCCTAAGCGCTCATGGTAATAACGAACCCTGCAGCCCTGATTCTTAATCACCTGAACTGCATCATAATAGTCCTGATTTCTTGTGAGGATGGCGCCACCCTCTCCAAAACAAAAGAGGTTCTTTCCAGGATAGAAACTAAAACAACCGATTTCTCCCAAGGTACCCACCATCTTTCCTTCATAGGTGGCAGCATGGCCCTGCGCACAATCTTCCACCACCCACAGATGGTGACGATCGGCGATGGCTTTTACGGCATTGAAATCAAAGGGCTGTCCATAGAGATGGACACCAATAATACCCTTGGTACGCTCCGTAATCTTTTCCTCAATCTTGGAAGCATCAATCTCCCAAGTATCCGGAGTACAATCCACAAATACCGGAGTGGCATTGCAGTAGCTTACCGCCCAGGCTGTGGCAATATAGGTATTGGCAGGAACAATGACTTCATCCCCCGGCTGTAGATCCAGTGCCATCATAGCCACATGAAGTGCCGTGGTACCATTGTTTACACCGGAAGCATGGGGCATATCATGAAACGCGGCAAATTCTTCTTCAAAAGCATCCGCACAGGGACCGCCGGAGAAGGACTGACATTCGCAGGCCTCTAAAATAGCCTTCTGATATTCCTCCTTATGTGCCTCATAATTTCTCTTTAAATCAATTCGTTTAATAAAATCCATCCTAACGTACTCCTCCCAATTTTTCACGAATCAGATCCCACTTTAAAGAAACCATTCGAGTAACATAATTGGCAATTAACTTCTTCACATTCACCTTGGTATCATAATCATCATTCCATACCACAGGCAGTTCTCCAATCTTATATCCTAATTTTTCTGCGCGGATTAAAAGTTCTGCACAGTAAAACCAACCATTGTCTTCACTGGATACGGTAAGAAGGTCCTCGATACAGCCACGACGGAAGAACTGGAAGCCCTCCATGGTGTCGGATACTTTCACGCCGAAGAATAATTTGATCATCCAATTCAGCCCCTGACTGGTGATATTTCGACCTAATTTTCTGCCATGCACATGGGCATTCGGTGCTAAGCGATTTCCTTTAATAATGTGATAGGATGGGTCATTCTGGAAGTACCAAAGAATCGTCTTCAGATAGTGAATATCCGTGGACAGATCACAATCCACATAGCCGATAATATCACAGGTATTTAGCTTCACCGCCTCACGGAAGGCTAAGCCAAAGCCCTTCTCCGAAAGGGAGATATAATCGATATTGGAATACTCCGCTGCTAATTCTTCAATAATCTCTAATGTACGATCCGTAGAACCATTATCCACGATGGTAATGGTGGCAGAAATCTTGGGATTGGCCTGTAAGAAGGCCTCCGTCTTTTCAATTCCACTGCGTAATCGTCTTTCCTCATCCAATACCGGAAATACAATATTGACTGTCATTATGCTTCCTCCTCATACGAACCACGATTAATTCGTTCCACGCCTTCTACCACATAGGAGGCTTTTTTATAATTGGCATCCACCAGGATGGTCATATATTTGATCATAATACTGATTAACAAAAATACCCCAAAGAAACCAAAGGAGATCACTCCCATTAAGGAGATCCAGCCACTCTCCACGCTGCTTTGATGAAGATAATCATAGAGTGCCCAAATACCCGTTCCCACAGTAACCAGTAAGAAGGCTGCACTTAACACGGCGGTGAACTTTTCCATGATTTCCGTAAAAATCATCATATAGCACATGGCCGCATCCCTACGATATTTCTTCTCGTTATAACTACGCTTCTTTCGCTTTGCTACAGTCTCCTTCTTCTCATAACGAACATAGGCGGTTGGAAGACCGCTAGAGGCATATAAAAGCTTTCGATATGCCACCGTATTATGAAGGATCTTAATACGATTCAGTGCACGACGGGAAACAATACGAAAACTCTCATGGCGGATTTCATAGGCACTACGATGATTCATAAGCCAGTAGAACACTCTGGAACCCCACTCCATGGAATCATCCCCGGCGGAAACCACATCATAGCCACTTCTTGCCTTCTGATATACCTCTTCCACCACGGAAAGATCATAATCCACATGGATCTCATCAAATTCAAAAACGAAATCTCCAATGGATAAATCATCCCCCGCACACATGGCCGCTTCTATTCCCTGATAGTAAGGAAGGGAAACCACCTCTGCGGTAATCTGAATCTTCTCCTCATCCATGAGTTTTGTTATGGCAGTACCATCAATCACTCCATGACCATCCAGGACAAAGATGAGTTCGGAATGCTCAAAACTTTCCGCAAGTGGTTTTAAAATCTTTTTCATAAAATGATGTAAAGTCTCTAAGGAATCCTCCTGAATATAGGTTACCAACGAGACAAATGCTTTCTGAACTTCCATGATTACTCCTTTAATATGGCTTTGGGCCGCTTCTTTGCAACTTCACCTAGCCGATTATAAATATGGGTCAAGATCATATACCGTATTGATCTTACCACTTAATACGCTTAAAAAGGTTGGTTCCTTCGAAAATTCCCGAATCACCGTTGGACGGGAATCGTCCACTTCCGAAGCCCGAAGGATTGGCTTCATGGAATATAAGGAATGGGAATAGGTAAATGCGTACTCTTCCTTCATGTATTTATGAGCAATCTGACTCATATAGCCCCAGGCGGTAATTGGACGATGTTTACAGTCATTGCAATTCCCTAGCTGGGTTGGATCACAAAATCCCTCCATCCCCTTTTGACAAGGGAAGGTTGGGGTTTCATCATAACTGGTTATATGGGGAGTACGAGTCACCGCCGTTAGGGAGTGATACCCCGTCTTTCCAAATGGCATAATGGAAAAGAATGGTCCATCCATCACCGTTAATCCCACACCCTCAAGAGCCTTGGAGGCATTACAGAGAATAATCTCACATAATTCGTATTTAATATCAAAAGGGGTATATCCCGCTTTTTTAATCATCTGATTCACGGAAGCATAGGTGGCATTCAATAAGAATGGCGTGGCAAGCTCCGTTCCATCTTCCATATGCAGGATGTAGGCAGTGTCCGTCTTCTCGATGGAGGTAGTGTTCTGGGAATAACGAATGGTTACCTGGCTACATTTGCTTAATTCCTCCAGAAAATAATCCTTTAAAATCTGGGCATCATAGGTATATTCCTTGGTAAGAAAGGCACCATCACACACCCCTTCTTGAAAATACTGGGACACCGGAATTTCCTTGCAAGGAATGTTGGCATTTTTACAGAAAGCCTTAAATTCTGCTGCCGCAGTCCAGGAATATTCTGCTGAAGTGGCATACACCTGATCAAAGGACTCATGAATACAGAAACCATAGTCCTTCACGAAACGCTCAAAATATCCTGCGGATTTCATGGCGGTGGAAAGACTTCTTGGATAATGATATCCCATATGCACCCGGGCCTGATTAATGTATGTAGCACGTTTAAATGGTGCATTGTCATATTCTAATACAAGTATTTTTTGATCCTTCTTAGCGCTGTACCATGCAGCATAGAGACCATAAAGTCCCCCGCCAAGAATTATCTTATCCCATGTTTCCATATCTATTCCCTATCTGTGTTCTTGTTGTTATTCCGTGTTGGTTCATAGTCAAAGATATACTTTTCGTATGCATTAATGACCCTGGTTCCCTTGTAGTCGTCCTCTCGAGGGAAACGTCCATAATTCATATGCACATGTCCATGAATCAAAAGATCCGGATGATATTTTTCGCATAATTTGCCCAAGGTCTCAAATCCCTGATGAGGAAGATCCTCCATATCATGGAATCCGGCAATGGGGGAATGGGCCAGGATAATATCCACGCCCTTAAAATGTGCCTTATGCGACAGACGCAAGGCTCTCGCCTTCATCTGTAATTCATTGTACATATATCTTCCCGGCTTGTACCGATTACTTCCACCCAGGCCCATAATTCTTACGCCCTGAAATTCATAGATGGAATCATCAATACAGGTGCATCCTTCCGGAGGCGTGGTATCATAACACTCATCATGATTCCCATGCACGTAAAGAATCGGTGCCTTGCAGAAGGTAGCAAGGAAGGATAAATAATTCGGATTGAGATCTCCCGCAGACAGAATTAAATCCACGCCTTCCACTTTGGAAGGATCAAAGTAATCCCATAATGATTTACTTTCAATATCTGCAATTGTCAAAATCTTCATACGACTGTCCCCTTAAGAACCTGTACTCCAGGCTTATTTCCATTGTATTTCAAAGATATCCCCTTAAGGTTTCCATAAAGGTCCCTATAAGATACTCTGAAGCTTTACAATTGGCTGCGCATCTTCTCTTAATTCCTCGATGCTTGGAATGGAACCGATGACATTATCCACCAGATAATTCATGGTCATCACTTCCTCTGCTGCAATACAGCTTTCATCCTGACTTAAAATCGTACCATCCTGGCGAATTAATTTACCGCAGAATGGGCGCAGGCTTCCATTCTTAATGGAGGTCTGTAGAAACTCCGCCATACGCTTCGTTCCCAGTGGCAGGCGATGGGACAGGAAAATATCCACTACGCCGGCATCCATGCCCCACCAATAATTCAGGGCCACATCATCATATTTGTGATAATCACCATTTAAGATGATTCCCACAATCTTCTCATAGAATACACCCCAGTTCCATACTGGCATGGCAATATTAATAGCTCTTCCATTCTCTTTAATACAGAGACCAAACTGAAGGGCCGGATCATTCTCATCATGCTTGCGACGCTGGTTTGGAGCCACCATATCCCGGTAGGAAACGACGGAGATATCATCCCGACACCGCACACTATGCTCCACGGGATTCTTCACGGTAACCCATTCTAGCTGAATCTTGGCTCTTGGATTCACAAAACTTGCTCCTAGAGCAAATGCGTTAATATTGGCATTCATACCGTAGATTGGATAATCTGCAATATAACCGATGGTATCCCCTTCGGACATGGCTGCCGCAATGGCACCGGTAATGAATTTCGCTTCATACATACGACCATAGTAAGTACGAACGTATTTATGAGGCATATTTAAGGAGCAATTTAATACAATCACATCCGGATGTGCCAATGCCACACGAAGGGATGGTTCAATTAATTCCCTGGTGGTGGCAAAAATCACCTGATACCCCTGGCTGACAATCTCCTCCATGGAACTGGTCATCTCTTCAATCGCTTCTTCCGAATCCATATCCATATTGGTGGTACTAATCTCAAATTTCTCCGTGGTTACACGTCCTGCATAGGCATTCTCCAAGTGAAGTCGTCCCAGTTCATGGCCATACACCCAACCGGAGTCCTGAACCCCCTTGTTATATACAAAGGCACATTTTACATTGCTTGGTCCATTCTTAAATAACTTCTCCACAAAATTCTTATGGCTAGGCGCTTCCGGTGCCATGGCAACCTGAACATCATGAATTTCCTCAATCTTAATCTCATCGATGGATTCATGAATGCGTCCCACCATCTCATCCGTACTCAGGTTATCCAATGCCTCAAATCCATATTTTTCTAACACCACTAAGAACATATCCGCGGTGGTAAGATCTAAATCCCTGGCTTCACTCTTTTTTAGAGCGGATTCAAAACGATAATATACGGACAAAAAGTCCTGACGGAATTCGTCATCCCACTTCTCGGAGGAATCCACAGGAACTAAGCTTAACAGCTTCTGATAGGAGCCCACCTTACTAAAGATGATTCGATAAATTCTCGTAATGGTATAGAAATCCATGAATTCATAATAGATGATATTCTGTGGTTCTTCCGTACGCTTTGGAATCTTTCGTACCACGGTGGCAAGAACGGAAGCAGCACCATAATAGCGCAGTACACTGACACGCTTATTGCCTTCCACCACATAGAAATGATTCATATATTCATATACCTTAATGGCATCATGAATTCCTTCTTCCACATGTGCCTTACTTAAGGTGGTCCATTTTTTCGCAAATTCGGACTCCGCATCTAACAGCGGCATAAAATTCGATGCAAAGGAATTGGTTCGGCCTGCATAAGCCGTACCCACAATTAAATCAATGGGAATACCACATAATCCCACACTTTCTTCCCGGACAATGGGAGTCGTTCCAATCACATCTTCCATGGCTGGAAGATATGGATAACTACCGCGGGAAACCTGACGCTGATATTCTTTTTTTCCAAGTTTTAGAGCTCTCTCGTAATCTTCGATCATACTTACCTCCTCTTAGAAATATACAATATATTCGTAAATAGCAGATTGCTTTTCTTTCGGGCAAAGTTAAGGTACTCCTCAAAATCAATATAATATTCCATTCCCCAACTAGAAACCCGAAGGTACGCTCTCTCATCCACATCCATCAGTCCAGTGATGGTCATATAATGCCCACGCACCGTCCCTGCCACAACTAAGTTTCCGTTTGGCCGCTTCTCATAGTACTTCACTCCTGCTTTGGAGATAAAATACGGAAAGGCCATTCCCACAGAAACAATCACTGGCAGATCCTGGGATAACATCTTAGCAATCACCCCATACATCTTTCGGCTGGGAACTCCCCACCGGAAGGAATAGGATAAGTGCGCCTTCTTACTATAATACCGAAGGGCCCATACCAATTCCATGGCAGGAATTCCTCCAAGTAAGGAAAGAATCGGCATGCGTCTACGAAGTCTGTTTAAATACTTCGTATATGTTTCTTGCGAAATAGTGGACTCATATGGGATCTGAGGAATACTCGCACCATTCGTTCGACATAGATAGGACAGAGTATCTGCTACTGCAACCAAACCACAGCCAAGATTCGCTGTCGGAAGATGTGCCTCCTTCATCTGATTTCCACCAAAAGAAGGTCCGGAAGGATACATAATATGAGGATATTCATGTTTTAAAGAACAATTCATCCCGCGCCTCCTTCAACCACACACATTCTCAAATTATTATTATAACAAAGAACCTTGGGAAAGGGAATTGATTTATTCGATTTCCCTAGGTGGGTGTGTACCTTGAAAAAAAATATACTATTTTTCTAAAATTTTAGGTATTATATAGGGGAAGCTTTCTGCTGCCCCAAGAAAAGGGGGAAGATATGACGAAATTAGGCCCTGACGCTTATACTACCTGCGCAGAACGCTTACGACTACTACGTCGTTCAGCAAGATTAAGTCAAATCTATGTAGCAATCGAATTAGGAGTGTCCCAAGCCACCATCAGTTCCTATGAATGTGGCTTAACACACCCATCCATTGAGCACCTTGTGTTACTTAGCCAAATCTACGAAGTCAGCACGGACTATCTACTTGGACTAACCGATGTATCCAAGATGCAGCCTCTTAGCGCTTATTCGAATCAGGACCGGGAGGAAATAAAAAAGTACCTCACGCTTCCGGATCAAAAGAAAGCCCTCATAAGAGACCTCATTCACCATTTATAATCCTGGATCGCATCCAGGTACCAATGCATATTCTATATGCTAGGACGGATGATCCCTATGATCACTTAATAAAATAGGGGCTGCAGAAGGTATTTTCCCTAAAAAAGCCGAAGTCCATCGGACTCCGGCTTTTCTTATGATTTCCTATGACATTTCCTATTACGCTTCAAAAGCTTCTTTGATACTATCATAGTGAAGGAAAATTCCTTCCTTCGCTAATGCTTTAATCTCCTCCAGGGAAGCAATGGTAAATCCTGCAGTTTCTTCCTCCTGCAAATGTACATCCTGCTCCGTAAAATCCAAATCGAATCGATATACATCCACGAAATAATTATCGCCCTTTCCTGGAGTCTCACGATGATAAGTGAATAAATATCCACCCTTCGCATTTTTCACATCCAGTCCGGTTTCTTCCAGGATTTCACGGCATACCGCATCCTTGGAATCTTCTCCCGCCTGTGCAGCTCCACCGGAGACTTCCCACCAGCCAGGAGCCCACGCCTTATTCATGGTTCGCTTGGTAATTAAGAATTTTCCATCCGTACGACGGATCACACCAAGCACCGTCAGATGGTATTCCCCATCCTGTAAGATCCAATCATTTCTTTTCATGGTTCTTCCTGTGCGCTTTTTGTCTGCATCATAGATATCCCAAAGTTCCATATTACTCCTCCTACTTGCCAACATCTATTGCATCATAGCATATCTGAAGAAAAAATACACCCTTAAGAATAATCATTTTCTTCTTCAATATGTTCACGGCCCGCAGCAATAATGGAACGCACATGCTCATCAGAAAGCGCATAATAGATGGATTTTCCTTCCCGGCGATTCTTAATTAATTTATTCTGCTTTAAAATCTTTAATTGATGGGAAATCGCAGATTGAGTCATACTCAAGGCTTCTGCTAAATCACAGACACATACCTCCCGCTCTGCTAAGACGAAGAGAATCCGAAGTCTGGTATAATCTCCAAATACTTTAAACAGATCCGAAAGATCAATTATTTCATCCTCCGGTGGAAGACTTCGTTCCACAACTTCTAATAATTCCTCCGAGGAAGGTACTTCTTTTTTTGTTGAAGGCTTCTTATTCATCGATCCACTTCATCCTTTCTTTACGATTCTTATTCTTATGGATAGTGTAACTCCTCTTATTTTCCAGCCCACAGGGCACGAATGGCATTACATACCGCAAGGATCATCACTCCCACATCGGCAAAAATTGCTGCCCACATGTTGGCAATACCCAAAGCACCTAACAGTAAGCATAACACCTTAATGCCGATAGCAAAATAAATATTCTCATACACAATTCGAAGACATTTTCTCGAAAGTCGAATTCCCTGGGCAATCTTTAATGGATCATCATCCATAAGTACCACATCCGCTGCTTCAATGGCCGCATCCGATCCCATGGCTCCCATGGCAATTCCCAGGTCCGCTCTGGATAATACGGGTGCATCATTAATGCCATCCCCCACGAAGGCCACTTTGCCACGTCCTTGATTTTGCTTTAAGATTTCTTCTAACTTCTCCACCTTGGTGGCAGGAAGCAGTTCCCCATAGACTTCATCGATGCCAAGATCCTTAGCCACCACCTCTGCGACGTTCTTCGCATCTCCCGTAAGCATAATCGTTTTGGCAATGCCCGCCTGATGTAATTTCCGAATTGCTTCTTTCGCCGTAGGCTTTTCCACATCGGCGATCACAATATGTCCCGCATATTCCCCATCCACAGCAATATGAACAATGGTTCCCACGCTGTGACAATCGGTATACGCGATGTGATAACGCTTCATTAACTTGCTATTTCCGATGGTAATGGTCTTGTTCTCCACCTGAGCAACCACACCTTCTCCGGCAATCTCTTCCACGCTTCCAAGAATGGTTGGCTCTAAAGTTCCTCCATAAGCCTTTAATAAGCTCTTACTAATCGGATGGGAGGAATGAGCTTCCGCATGAGCTGCTAAGCGTAATAATTCCTTCTCTTCCATGGAATTATGATGAATTCCCACTACCTCAAAAACACCCTGAGTCATGGTTCCCGTCTTATCAAATACCACATGGGTTACCTTGGAAAGATTCTCTAAATACACGGAACCCTTCACCAAAATACCCTCCCGGCTTGCACCACCAATTCCTGCAAAGAACGTAAGAGGAATACTGATTACCAGTGCACATGGGCAACTAATGACCAAAAAAGTCAGGGCTCGATAAACCCACACACCAAAAGAAGGAGCTTCTCCCATCACCCACAGTACCACTGGTGGAAGAAGTGCCAGGGCCAGAGCCAGATAACATACCACCGGAGTATAGACCCTTGCAAATTTACTAATAAATTCCTCGGATTTAGACTTTCGAGAGCTGGCATTCTCCACCAGTTCCAAAATCTTAGAAACCGTGGACTCTCCAAATTCCTTGGTCGTTTCAATCTCTAACACTCCCGTCATATTAATACAACCGGAGATAATTTCATTTCCTTCCACCACATCCCTGGGAAGACTCTCCCCGGTAAGGGCGGCAGTATTTAAAGTGGAGATACCTTTTCGTACAATTCCATCGATGGGAACCTTCTCTCCCGGATTTACAAGAATCCTGCTTCCAATGGCCACTTCCTCCGGATCCACCTTCTGCCAGTTTCCATCCACCAGGCAATTGGCATAATCCGGACGAATATCCATTAATTCCGAGATATTGCGACGGCTCTTTCCCACCGCATAGCTTTGGAATAATTCTCCCACCTGATAAAAAAGCATTACCGCAACGGCTTCCACATAATCCCCCGTTCCGGCAATTCCACAACCGATGGCACCAAGCGTAGCCACCGCCATTAAAAAATTCTCATCAAAAACCTGACGATTTCCTATTCCCTTCCAGGCTTTCCGAAGAATATCCCAACCGATCACAAGGTAAGGAACCATATATGCGACCAACTTAATCCCCGGGCCATACGACCCCATTTGCTCCCAAGGGACCAGGGCATATACCACTAATAAAGCTGCCGCGATCAGGATGCGAACCAATACTTTTTTCTGTTTCTTATTCATGATGTCACCTAAACTTTCCTAAGATTGTGAAAAAAACTGCCCCAGAATTCTGGAGCAGTTCCCTATTATAAGAAGATTTCGCAATCATCTTCTACTTTCTTACAATTGGTTAAGACATCCTGCATCACTGTAGAAACATCGGCCCCATCTTCGAATTCCACGATCATCTTTAAGGTCATAAAATTCACGGTGGCGTCCTTCACACCCTTGGTTTCCTTGGCTGCCACTTCCATCTTGTTGGCACAGTTGGCGCAATCCACATCAATCTTGTAAGTCTTTTTCATATTTTGTTCCTCCGTATATCCTATCAAACAAATGAATTATTTTAGTCACATATGAATAGTTATTCATATGATGAATTCATTATAGCATACGGAAAAACACTGTCAATAGATATTGAAAAATGCTATACAGTTGCATTTAAGCCACTTCTTGGACTAATCCAAAGCAGAGTCCAGGAACTTGGTACCCAACAGATAATTCACAAACTGTTGTGCCGTACGACCACTGATTCCACCATGGGCCAGTTCCCAACGATTGGCCTCTAAGGTAAGTTCCTCATCACTCATCTTCTCCTGGGTAATTCCGGAACGTCTTGCTAACTCTATTACAATCGTATAGAACTCCTTCGGTGCTGGCTTTCCATAGTAAATCGTAACACCAAAACGATTCACTAAGGATAACTGCTCCTGCATGGTATCGGACTTATGGATACCATCATTGACTTCCACATCCCCTCTGGATTTCCAGGTTTCATTAATCAAGTGACGACGGTTGGAGGTGGCATAAATTAGTACATTATCCGGCTTGGTCTCCACACCACCTTCGATCACTGCTTTTAAAAACTTATATTCAATCTCAAATTCCTCAAAGGAAAGATCATCCATATAGATAATGAATTTGTAATTACGATTCTTCACTGCCGCAATCACATTGGAAAGATCTGCAAACTGATGCTTATAAATCTCAATCATTCGCAGACCATCCTTATAATATTCATTCACGATGGCTTTAATACTGGTGGATTTACCCGTTCCACTATCACCAAAGAGCAGCACATTATTGGCCTTTCGTCCCTGCACAAAACTCTCCGTATTCTCGATAAGTTTCTTCTTCTGAATCTCATATCCCACCAGATCATTTAAAACCACATCATCCATGTTATTAATGGCTGTAAATTTCATCTCTTCTCCGGTACCACGGATACGGAATGCCTTATTTAAGCCAAACATTCCCACACCATAATCCCGGTAAAACTCTGTCACCAATGTAAAGAATTCCTCTTCATCCAAAGCCTTCTCTAAGGCCTCACTCAGATGACGCACCTTCTCACTCACATTGCGATTGTACATTAATTCCGGCTTGATAATGGCCTGATAATTTTGTAAGCGGGTAAAACAATCAATCCCAAGTTCCTGTTCCAGTGGTCCAAAATCATAGGAAAAAAGATCCATAAAAGCCTTAAAATCATGCTTTACAAATGCGTTCACACTACCTTCATTGGCACCAATCTTCTCAGAGGTTAAGGAGAATGGATTCTCATCCGTAATGATCAAAAAAGTAAGATAGTTATGCCACAAATTCTTATCAAATCCATAATCCGTTCCCACTTCCAGGATCTTCTTCACCTGATGAAAACAGGTGGAAATCATCTCCGGCTTATGGCCGCTTCCTTCTTCCAAGGCCTTGGTTACCTTAGCCAGTTCCTTTAATACGCAATCTTCTTCCAATGCGTCATACATTAATAATTGAGCAATAATTCGATGCATCCTCATTCTCCTGTCAAGACTCAGTCGGAGCTTGTACCCCGACTGAATTAAAATGCATATCAAAGAATGGAATTCTTCTTTGATATGCATTTCCATTAATTCTTATGATATTCGTAGGTCATATAGGCCTCTCCCGTCTCCACGTCCTTCCAGGTAAAGACTCCATCTTCATAAATCATGTAGGATGGATGACTTCCCTCTTTAGGAATGGCTAAGGACCCAGGATTCATATATACATATCCTTCTTCCCGATGTTCTCTGACCGCAGGAACATGGGTATGACCATTGAAGAAAATCGCTCCTTCTGACATAGGAAGCGGATTCTTCTCATGATAAATATGCCCATGAGTTAGATAAAATACAAGGCCATCCACATATACCAGCGCATATTCTGCCTGGGTTGGAAATTCTAATACCATCTCCTCCACTTCTGCGTCACAATTCCCGCGCACACAGAGAATCTCATTCTTAAAAAGATTCAACAGAGGAATCACTTCCTTCGGCGCATAGTCCTTCGGAAGATCATTTCTTGGTCCATGATAGAGAAGATCCCCTAAGAATAATAATTTCTCAGGCTTCTCCAAAGAATATCGTTCCACCAGTTTTCTGGCATAATAGGCAGACCCATGAAGGTCTGAAGCAATCAATAACTTCATTCCTTCCCCCTTATAATAATTCTTCTACCTGCTCCTTAGAAATAAGACCGGTACTGGTCTTCACTAATTCACCATCCTTAAATACTAACAGGGTAGGAATACTCATAACACGATAGTTCACAGCAAGGCTTCTCTCTTCGTCCACATTCACCTTATATACGGCCACATCCTTACGTTCCTCTGCTACCTGATCCACGATTGGGGAAAGCATCTTACATGGTCCGCACCACTCTGCGAACATATCAATCAATACGGTACCCTTAGCCTGTAATACCTTCGCGTCAAAATCTGCACTCTTTAATAATTCAACTGCCATACGTTTAATCTCCTTTATTCATAAAATAATGCTTCCATGGTAACTAAGATGCTCTCCACATGGAACATCTCTTCCTCATGGCATGCTCTTGCAATTCCTTCCATATTCTCTTCCGAATGTTCCACTTCCTTGGAATACAGATGTGCATCCCATACGAAGTCCTCCCATTCATATATAGAAGGATCCTTTCGATATTTTGGAGTATCATAGGTGCTTCGCTGTAATTGTTCCTCCTCATCTTCAAAAGGAACCTCACTAAGCCCCGCCAGACTGGTAAACCACTGCCCCCGGTCCACAATTCCGATCATCATGGTACTGATCAGTGAAAATTTCACCTTCGCAATCAAATCTTCATCGTATGCAGCTTTCATCCAATATCGATAGATATAATAGGTAAGGATCTGCTGATATGCATTCTCATGCTCCTTCCAGTGTTCCTTCCAAAGCAAAGCATAATCACGGTCCTCCATTCCTGCAAAATTCGTACCAAGGAGGGATAAATTCAGTCTTCTTGGCCAAGTACGATTCACCAGTTCCAGCTCCTTAAAATAAAAGAGCATCTCCTGCATATTGGCCACTGGATCCACATACCGTAGTCCGTGTTTTACAGATTTTCCTATTTGTTTAGTAGCATACTTGGTATTTGTGAACTTTTCAAGAACTTTCGGGATTTTTCGATATGTTCTTGAATCCATACATTTTTGAAGCTCATTTGCAACCAAAAGCAGTGTTTCCAGCCGGGTTAAAAAAGGGATTTCTTCGTTACTTAAGAGGTCAAACATCATCCTTCGCCCCTGCATTAATCCCATATACAGATCATAGTCTAAATCATTGCATTCGATGGGTTCGTCAATCTCTTCTTCCACGAAGGCCACGGGACCGGTATGCTCCATAATGAGCTTAGCCGCCGTAGGACAGGATAATCCTACGCCCTTTTCCTTTAAGGCACCAAAGACCTCATAATATCTGGGAAATTCCGTGCAGGTAACGCACAAATGCTCTTCCCCCAGAGCGGTAAACAGATCGCATAAAAGATGATCATTTAAGAAGCAGCAATGCATATTGGGACAAAGCTGAAAGCGGATTCCCTCTTCATCGATGATGGTACTATCCTTTAAACGCTTTCCAAACTCCCCCTGCACCGTCTTATAATATTCCTGCGCCTCTTCATCCACATCCACATCCCAGCCGGCACAACAGCTGTCCTGGCATTCCCCTGCAATACAGCGAAATTCCTTATAATATTCTGGCACTACCAAGCGCATCACATAACCCACCTTACATTACACAGTTCTTTTTCGTTCATTCCTACAGATTTTTCGCCGTCTTGGAAAATTCTCCTAAGACAAGTTCCATGGAGAATGCAGCTGCTTCCTTCTCTGTCAGGATATGCACCCACTTTGGACGATTCTTTAAGATATTGTCAGAAGCCTTCTTCTGCTCCTTATTAAAGCTAAAGGAAAGCATTCCCTTCTTCTCTTTCTTCTTGTCCTTCTCCTTCTTCTTATCCTTCTCTTTATCCTTCTTCTTGTCCTTGTCCTTTTCCTTATCCTTGTCCTTCTTCTTATCCTTGTCCTTTTCCTTTTCCTTCTTTAACTTCTTTAATTCTTCCTCCGTTAAAGTAAAGAATGGATCCACGCGATCCGCACTGTTATTTACTGCAAATTGCAGTCCCTCTTCCACCAGTGCATCATCCTCTAAATAAACACAGTTATATTCCGCATACATACATGCATCATGAGCAGCTTCCTTATCCCAGTCACTCCAACCAGCCTTCTTAATATGTGGGCCAACCACACAATTTAATAATACGGTCTTCGCATAGATTCTCCATGGTCTTCCCAAATACACGCTATTCTTTGGGCAATCCCCTAAAAATCGGCACTTATCAAACACATAGCCATACATATTATCCCGCCAGGTACAAGCAGCAGTAGCATATCCCTTCACCTTACCTGCATGCTTTTCATCCTCTTCCGTAATACTATAACGGCTGAAGATATCACAATTTTCAAAATACGCAGCTGCACCGCCGAAGATAAAATCAATATCACCGCTAATAAAGCAGTTCTTATAGTACTGACGCGCCACACAGGTATGTAAGGACGGGCTCATACTGGCTTCTTCATTCTGCTTACATTCCGTGGTAGGTCCGGTAAATAAAGTATCCTGATGACCTAACAGACGACAATTCTCCACGGCCATAAAATCCCCATCCATATACAGGGCGATGGCCTGACCATAATCCCTACCATTGCCGGAGGAATTCTCCACCGTAAGATTCTTTAAGGTCACCCGATTTCCCACTAATTTCAAAGTAGGCGTACGGAACGTACCATAATTTTTTCCATCCTCATGAATCTTTTTCGCATAATCATGATAAGTAATCACCGTGGTATAAGGATTCTCGCCGATAATGGTTACATCATTGCGGAATAATTCCAGCTTTTCCTCATAGATTCCTGTTCGCACGTAGATGGTTACGCTCTCTTTGGCATCCTTACACTTTGCAAATGCTTCCGTAAGTGTCTTCACATCGCCATTTCCATATTGTGATACTACAATTTCCATATGCTACCTCTTTCTTTTTCTATTCTTTTCCTCATCCGTAAAACATTCTTTAGAGGAATTATTCTTTCATCTCTTCCACGAAAAACAGATCCAATAATTTCATACGATCAATGATCCCATGATTAAGACCCCATTCCATCAGTTCCATGGTTAAGCCATTCATCGGTTCTGACAACAATCCATTTAACATCTCCACATAGGCCTCTTCCGATAACTCCTGCTGTTGGAATTCCTCGCTTCGAGAAACTTCCACCACCAGTCCGGAAGCATTCAATCGATGCTGAATTAACAAGGTGGTATACTTTTCCAATTCCCAGGTTTCAGGATTTCTTCCAAGCATCAGCTGATAGGTATGAATCACATGATAGGTGGTATTCATCTTTCGATTCCAACTCTGTTTCGTTAATTGTAACAAAGCAGGAATATCCGCTGCATATCCCGTCTCCACGTTCGCATCATAGGCCCGGTAATCAAAGAAGGAATCACTAAACAGATCCGCCATCAGACGACCTTTGTCCATACCGCCATCAATACAGACGATATACTTTTCTAACCATTCCTCCCCATATTCCTCTACCAATTCCTGATCCGAAAGACCGGTAATCGTTCTTGCGATCCGATAAACTTCCTCCCTGGTAGATTCACATGGCTCACTCACAAGACGACCATTTAAGATTTCATACACCACATCCACCGCCGTCATATGCTTGGTCAGGAGACGTCCTACATAACTATCCAGTGCCTCCCCATCAATCTCCGCATCCCATGCATTCTCATACACTTCTGCTACAAAATGAGCGATGGAAAGAAGCGCTTCTTCCTCCGTCACCACCACCACGATCAGACTATTATATTCCACACCCCCTGCACTGATGGTAATAATAGAGCGCCCCGGACTTAAGCCCCGAAGCACACCGGTCTGTGGATCCACGGAAATTACAGAAGGGTCACTGCTACTCCATACCACCTGATCCGTCTCTGCAAATTCTGGATAGACCGAATAGGTAATCTGGGACTCATATCCCACAGGAAGTACCATGCCATCACTATCTAAAATCACTTCCGAAACACCCTGACGAATGAAACGATCCGGATTAAATCCTTCCACATATTCATTCCAGGTATCAATTCCCATGGTCTCTAAACAACCCAGGGTATATTCCGGCCAATGACTGGTATCCATATATTTAAATACATCATAGGCGATTCGTGGAGTTCCATTACTGCCAATCAAACCAAAATACAGTCTGGATTTCATCTCCTCGGAGGCATCCCGCAGGGATCGAAACATGGTGGCATCCACCATATCATTAAATTCCGCGGCATAATAGGTATAACAAAGGGCTGCTGCCTGTAAAAATTCCTGTCCACCATAGGCGGAAAAACCCTGTTCAGAAAGAATAATACGACAATCCGAACCAAACTGTTCCTTCACATATTCCGTGAACACGGACAGATTTCTGGTACTAATATATTTGGCATCCAACTCCTGGGGAGCCAGACGAAGCACCATACTGGAATCCCAGATGTTGGAAGCAGGAAGATATGGAGCATAGGGATGATAGGCAATATTCCAATCAATTCCCGGAGCCAATTCTTCAATTCTTGCCCCGTAAGCATCTAAGAAAGTTTTTCCAGCAATTCCCGTATTGCGAATCGTCCAACAGTGATCCAGGGATAGATAGGCTCTCGCTCCGGAATTATACCGCTTAATGGCCCGCTCCACCATAATAAGACTTCTTGCTGCGATATCCACATTGGTATTTAGATCCAAAGTTCCTGTAAAGTTCCAGTCATTTGGCATATTTACTTCATTTCCCACAACCCAGTCGTCAATATGACAAGTCTCCGTTCCATAGGTCTTGGCTAAAAAATCAAATAATGCCTCCAATGTTTCCTGGGCCGCTGGATCATACACATTCCAGGCATAAAAATCATGACTGAAATTATTCTGTGCCCCACTATAGATTAATCCACCGGTACGGGCGCCGCCGGCATTACGCATTAATAAAACGACACCAACACTGACACCACGCTGATTGTAAGCTGCCACCTTCTCCGGAGGAAGATCCGGGATTGTGCTAAAACTATAAGTTTTTCCTTGATACGTATGGAGAGTATCCCCATTCACTAAAGAATCCAGACAGACATTATAAAGAGAATAATTAATTCCCAAATCTTCATAGATTTCATAATCCTGTCCATCATCCTGCAATCCTTTTTTGGTTCTGGTTTCCGTACGATAATTGGGAACATCATCATAGGGGTATCCCGTATAGGGATTGGTTCCATCCACATGGGAGGCCAATTGCACAGCCTCCTGCGCATGGGTCCACTGTGGAGAAAACCACCAAAAGAAAACAAGAACCAGAAATAGGCTAAGAAAACCTCTGCGCCTATTGATATTCAACCATTGATAATTCATGTAACGCCCTCGTTGCCATAATATATTTGCCCTGTATAGCCAGTGTGGAACAAGCCTTGGAAGGATATAGTGCAACCACATCATCAAATTCCAGGCCCTTGGCAAGATAGAACGGGGTAACGGTAATTCCACGATGGAATTCCTTGGAATTGCGATCCATATAATGCACCGTTAATCCCTGATTTTGCAGGGCATTGGAAGCAGCAATGGCGTCCTCCTCCGTCAAAGTAAGAACTGCCAGGGTTTCATACTCCCCATTCTTTGTTACTTCCTTTAGATGTGCATGAACCCAATCCATGGCATCTTTAAAATTCGCCTTCGTTAATAGTTGTGGCGCCTTTCCATGCCGTTCCAGATATTCCATGCCTTCGTCTCCTAGGATGGATGCCGCATACTTGGCAATTTCCATGGTCTGACGATAACTCTTCGTTAACTGAATACAACGTAAATTCTTATCAAAAATCTTTGGTAAGAACTGACATACATCCACCATCTGCTCATCCATAGTCTGGGCCCGATCTCCCACAATGGTCATCCGGCAATCAAAAAGCTTTGCCAATACCTGGTACTGCAGATAGGAATAATCCTGCATCTCATCCACCACCAGATGCTTAATATCCCTGGTAGCAGAACGCTTATATAGCAATAATTTCAGATATAACATCGGAAATACATCTTCATAGGAAAGGATCCGCTCTTCCTTTGGAAGATGTGGTAATCCTTCTTCTCCTATGTACTCTAAGAACTGACTATAGAGTACATACAGATCCCTGGTGGCATACATGGAGAAGAACTGTTCCTTGATAAGATCCGGTTCCCCCTCTTCAAAATCCCTGCCCATCAGGGTTTCCGCCTCATCGATCACATATTCCGCAATTGCTTCCATACGGGAAAGAATGGGAATATCCGGAAATTTCTCATAGAAGAGGACACTAATATCATCCCCGCTCTTATACAAATGTTTATATTTCACATTCTTAAAATTCACCAGTTCATATTCCTGAGCCAGGGCAAATCCAAGCAGACTCGATACCATCTCCTTGGACTGCTTTTTCTGATAACGACGCACATCCTCTTCATAGGTGGATGGTTTCCCATCCCGTAGTTTTGCTTCTTCCGCAAGGAGATATTCAATCTGATCATAGCGCTCCCTGGTATCTTTCACATAGGCCTTTAGTTCATGATAGGCGAAGATATCAAAGCTCATTTCCCGAATATTCTCTTCCCCAAGTTCCGGTAAAATATGGGAAATATAATCACTAAATACACTGTTCGGAGAAAGGATCAGAATATTGGAAGCCTTCAGATTCTTTCGGTCATGATATAACAGATAGGCAATACGATGAAGGGCAATGGATGTTTTACCACTACCGGCCACACCCTGTACCACCAAAATTCGATCCTGTACATTACGAATAATGGCATTCTGTTCCCGTTGAATGGTGGCGATAATATTCTTTAACTTCACCGCACCATTCCCGGCAAGTTCCTGCTTTAATACCTCATCATCAATCTTTACATCACTTTCAAAGGCATAGAGAAGCTTACCATCCCGGATTTTATATTGCCATTTGCTCACTAAATTGCCATGAATCCGTCCTCCGGGTGCTTCAAAAGAAGCCTCCCCCCGGTCATAATCATAGAACAGACTGGCAACTGGGGTTCTCCAGTCAATAATCCAGGGAATATTCCCCGCACCTTCGGAGAAATTTCCAATTCCAATATAATAGGTCTCGCAATCCTCCATCTCATCCCCATCATAGACAAAATCCACTCTGCCAAAATAAGGGGACTGTTCCATTCGGCGCAGACGGGCTTTCATTTCCAGAGCCTGATTATTAGCATTTAACTGAGTTAATAAGGCCTGCCGATTATCGAAATTCTCATAACCATATTCGTCCATCTCATTGTAGTTGGACCAATAATAGTCATGCATCTTTTCTACTTCTAAAGCACCCTCCTGGAGACTTTGATCTAATTGTGCGATGCGGTTTTTCAATTTTTCTAATAGGAACAATAAATGTTCTTCTTCCGTCATCTAATTCACCCACCATATTCTTCTAAAGCGTCCAAAATCCATTAGAAATCCTATTCGCCAAAGAATTTAATTGCTTCTGCATTCTCTAACTGATAGAATCCTGCAAGTCCCTGCTCTTCCAGACGATTTAACAGTTTTCCAACCTTCTTAGGCTTCTCATAGAGACATACATCATACTCTGCTCGAAGTTCATTTGCCTTCTGAATCGCAGCCACGGTATTTCCTGCATCAAAAAGAAGGGCAATCTTCTTCTTTCCAGGCACCTTAAAACCTGCATCCGTAAGGATGGCAAAGATTCTTTCAAATCCAATGGAAAATCCAACTGCAGGAATACTCTCTCCAATAAATTTTCCAATAAGATTGTCATAACGACCACCACCTGCAATACTGCCCTTGAAATCATCACTGGCTACTTCGAAGATGGTTCCCGTATAATATCCCTGTCCACGTACTAAGGAAAGGTCAAATACGATGCGATACTGTCCATTACTAATGGTACGAACCGCATCCATAATCGTTTTCACATTCTCTAAGGCTTCCTGATCCGTCACATAGCTTTCCACATCGGCTAGATCCATTGGAAGCTTTGCAAAGATGTCAATCATCTTCTGAATGGCAGTTGCATCAAAGCCCTTATCCGTCAATTCTGCTCTTACACCATCCTCGCCGATTTTATCGAACTTATCAATGGTAATACATACGCTATCCAACTGATCTTCTAAAAATCCTGCAGTTAATAATACATTCTTTAATAAACGACGATCGTTGATCTTTACCGTAAAATTCTTAATTCCAATGCCAAGAAGTGCTGTGGCAGTGGTATCAATCAGTTCAATCTCACAGGAATTGGACGTAGAACCGATAATATCGATATCGCACTGTGTAAATTCTCTTAATCGTCCTTTTTGTGGGCGTTCTGCACGATATACCCGGTCCATCTGAATGAACTTGGCAGGACTGGCAAGCTTGGCACGATTACTGGCATAATACCGGCAAAGTGGCAGGGTAAGGTCATAACGAAGACCCATATCCGCTAATTCATTCTCCTTCCAATGACCACCATCAATGGCTTCTGAAAGTTTCTCTCCACGCTTTAATACCTTAAAGATGAGATTTAAATTCTCCCCACCTTCACTCTTATCCAGATTCTCAATATCCTCTAAGATCGGGGTCTGAATCCGTTCAAATCCATGACTGGTATAGGTATCTAAAATCACGCTCTGAAGATAATCCCTCAGTTCCACCTGGGATGGTAAATAATCATTGGTTCCTTTAACTGTGTTTGTTTTCATTTTTCTTTTCTACTCCTACAATTCTTTTCTTCTTCGATTTATTCATCCTTCATATGACGAAGCCAGGTACTAAATAAATCCGGCCATACCGTACATTCTTCCTGATGCTTATCCAAGGTCTTCATATCCGTCTCCGAATTAGCAAGGGAAAGTCCATGGCTTCCATATGGGAAACTATGAAATTCAAAAGGAACATTGGCTTTTCGAAGGGCCTTGGCAAAGCACATAGCATTCTCCATAGGAACGGTCTGATCCCCAAAGGTTGTCCATAAGAAGGTCTTTGGAGTATCCTTGGTTACATGATTTTCCAAGGAAGCCCATTCCACTAAGCTCTCATACTGGGAACCTAAAAGATTTTCAAATGATGCACGATGTGCATATTCTCCTGAAGTAATTACCGGATATCCCAGTAATAATCCGGAAGGCTGTAAAAGTTCACTGGAAACTCCAAGATTCTTAGAAAGCTTTGGATCATTCCAGAAGGTTCCAAGACTGGCTGCCAGATAACCACCTGCTGAAAATCCGGCCACAATAATTCGATTTTCATCCACATACCATTCCTTCGCATGTTCATGAATCATCTTCATCGCTGTTGCAAGTTCATATAATGCACATGGATATTCATTGGGTACTAACGTATAACGAAGAATCGCCGCATGAAAACCAAGAGAATTCATTCGTAATGCAACCGGTTCTCCTTCTCGAACAGATAAATGTCCAAATCCGCCACCGGGACAGATCAGGATTAATGGCTTTGGAATTGCCAAGGCCTTTCCCGGATAAGTATCCATAATATAGGTGGTCAGTGTCGCCTTCGTGTCATCATGGGCTAAACCAATTCCTGCATAGTCCACATTCACATCCATACATTCATGTATCATAGTATCTTCCTTTCCCTGGGGGGTCTTTTACTTAGAGCCCCATTTCATATTGTTTCATCCCAAATCCACGGATTCGATTCCAAGGATTTCTTCATTCTATCCTTCCTTCTTCATATGCACATCCACCTGAGGGAATGGAATACTAATTCCTGCATCATCCAGAGCCTTCTTCACATCTTCTCTCAGTCTCCACATACAGGTCCAATAATCCGCCTGCTTGGCCCAGCCACGGCCCACCATGGTAATTCCAGAATCCCCCAGACGATCCACAAAGACCTGAATTGGGAACTTGGTATTCTCCTGATAAATCGCAGCCTCCTTTTGAAAGACCTTCATGATCACGTCTTTTGCCTTGGAAAGATCCGTATCGTAACTTACGTCCACCAAAATATCCACTCTTCGTTCCACATGAGCGGAATAATTGGTAACCACCGCATTGGATAAGGAACCGTTGGGCATGGTAATGGCCTTTCCATCCACCGTATCCAATTTGGTATATAATAAATCAATGGTCTTTACCGTTCCTTCATACCCATTGGCCTGGATATAATCCCCCACACGAAATGGTTTGGAAAGAAGAATTAACACACCACCTGCGAAATTGGATAGTGACCCCTGCAGGGAAAGTCCTGCAGTCAGTCCTAAAGAACCAATCACCGTAATAATGGAGGTGGTTTCCACCCCAAGAGCACCGATGGCACTGATTGCCACTACAAAATACAGGGCAAACCGTAGAAGTGAGAGAAGGAATTTCTGCACTCCCACATCCATCTTTGATTTTTCAAATGCTTTCTCACAGAGCCGAATAATCCAGTGGATCACCTTCTTACCAATCAAGAAGATCAGGGCTGCTGCAACAATTCTTCCTAATAAATCCATGGCTCCCGCAGCAAGCTTAGAGCCCATTTCATCCAAGAGTTTGCTTAATTTTGAAATTTCTGTATTCATTCGATGATTTCCTTATTCATTCCTATTTACTTGATTTTGTTGTGGCAGACCGCTTCGTTCCCGTCGTTTTAGACTGGGCAGTTTTTTTTGTAGCGGTCGTTGTCTTAGCCTTCACATTCTCCTTCGCCTTAGCATTTCCAGCAAGTTCAAGTTCTTCCGGAACATAGCGGAACACACTAATTCCAAGAGGTGGTACCTTAATACGAATGGAATCTTCAAATCCATCGCATTCTTCCTTTTTAGCCACCTTCAGTCGAGGATTCACAATACCAAGTCCGCCATATTTTTCCCGGTCACTGTTAAAGACTTCTTTATATTTGCCAGGATGTGGCACACCAATCTTATAATTGGCTCTGCTGATTGGAGTAAAGTTGGCTACCACCACCAGTTCCTCCCCATTCTCCGCCTTTCTGGCAAAGACTAAAATCGTCTCATTGGCAGAGATATGATTAATCCACTGAAATCCTTCTTCTTCATAATCCCAGGAATATAAAGCCTTCTGTGAAGTGTAGAATTCATTAAGATCCTTCACATATTCCTGTAAGTTTTTATGGGTATCATACTGTAAAAGACTCCAGTCGATTTCCTCATTCTCATTCCATTCCTTGGTTTGACCAAAATCCTGTCCCATGAACAATAATTTCTTACCAGGATGCATGAACATATAACCATAGGCCACACGTAAGTTGGCAGCCTTCTCTTCTAAAGTCTCCCCAGGCATCTTGTAAATCATGGAGGACTTTCCATGAACCACTTCATCATGGGAAAGAATCAGAATAAAATTCTCCGTATAGTTATAAATCATACTAAAGGTTAATTGACCATAGGCACCTTTGCGGAATAATGGATCCAACTGCATGAAATTGGTAAAATCATTCATCCAGCCCATATTCCACTTAAAGTCAAAGCCCAGAGCTCCCTCTTCCACATCTCCCGTAACATTGGGCCATGCAGTGGACTCCTCCGCAATTAACATGGTACTTAAACCACGTTTCTTGAAGATGGAATTTAAATGCTTAAAGAATTCCTCCGCATCCAGGTTTTCCTTGCCCCCATACATATTAGGAACCCATTCTCCCTGGTTCTTTCCATAATCCAGATACAGCATGGATGCCACAGCATCGGAACGAATTCCATCCACATGATATACTTCTGCCCAGAACAGAGCACTACCAATTAAGAAATTCTTCACTTCCGGTCTGGCATAATTAAAGATATAAGTCCCCCAGTCCGGATGATTTCTCTGTCTTGGATCCTGATGCTCATAGAGGCAGCTTCCATCAAACTCTGCTAAGCCCCAATCATCCTTAGGAAAATGCGCAGGCACCCAATCCATGATAATACCAATCCCGGCCTGATGCAGTTCATTCACAAAATACTGAAAATCCGCCGGTGTTCCATATCTGGCGGTTGGTGCATAATATCCCGTCACCTGATATCCCCAGGAGGCATCCAATGGATGCTCCGTAATTGGCATCAGTTCCACATGGGTATAATGCATCTTCTTCACATAATCAATTAATTTAGGAGCAATCTCCCGATAATTACAAAATCCCCCATCCTCTGTTCTCATGAATGAGGCCAAATGTAATTCATAGATGGACATGGCTTCCTTCTTCATATCCAAGGAATCCCGTCTCTTCATCCAGGTTCGATCCGTCCAGGTAAAGGACTTTAAAGAACACACCACGGAAGCATTATCCGGACGAAGCTGACTGGCAAATGCATATGGATCTGCCTTTAAGATGCAATCCCCATTCTTTTTCTTAATTTCAAATTTATAAAGGTCCCCTTCTCCTACTCCGGGAAGGAATAAATCGAACACACCGGTTTCATAATCCTTACGCATCTGATGGTATCTTCCATCCCAGTGGTTAAAGTCACCCACCACACTAACGCGAATGGCGTTGGGAGCCCAGACGGCAAACTGTGTTCCCTTCACTCCATCAATCGTGGTTACATGTGCTCCAAGCATTCGATAGATTTCATAATTTATTCCCTGACTAAAAGCATCCAAGTCCTTTCTGCTTTCTTCATATACATGGGCATAGGGATCTTCAATCTCCATACTATTTTCCGAATCAAAAGTAATGAAATAGGTATATTTCACCTTCTTCTTTCCAGGAAGAAGCACTGCAAAAAATCCCGCTTCATCCACCTTTTCCATTGGATAAGTCTTTCTCGTTCCCGTCACACGAACCACAACACTCTTCGCATCCGGTAAAAAGCACTGAATTAATAGTCCTTCCTTCGTTACCTGTTGTCCCAGATAATCATGTGGATTATCACATTCAGAATAGACAATGGCCTCAATTTCTCTCCAGTTCATTAGCTTGTACAATTTCTTGTCCATAGTTACCCTCCAACAACGAAAAAATTCATATTCCCCATAAATGGACATAGTATGCCCTATGATATCAATCTAATATTATACCGAAAAAAGGCATATTAGTAAAGGAAGAACCTCCCGCGAATAAAACATTTGCATAAAAAAAGGACTCCATGAAAACTCATGGAGCCCTTCAACTCATCTTATTCGTCCTTGGATGATTTCTCATCCTCAGCGTCTTTCTTCTTTTCTCCAAAGAAGACGGCATAACCAAGATAACCAAGTACTAAGGCACTGATCACAACAAGAACGATCAAAAGACCTAATGGAGTGGAATCTCCCGTCTTAGGATCATCATCATCGTCATCGTCCTCCTCATCCTCGGACTCATCTTCCTCCACATAGGTATTGGTGAAGGAAAGCTTGGTAACACCACCGACAATCACTGGTGTTTCCTTGGATACACTATCCGTTACTGCATCCGCAACAACGGTGGTATCATCCGCCTTGATTGTGCTAAGAACATAGGAGATGGTCTGTAAAATCTTACCATCCGCTGCCGTAGCAACTTCCGTTACGGTATAACTTCCCACGGAAACATCTAAGGATAAGGTAAAGTTATAGGAGTCCGCACGCTGTGCTTTCACCACAAGTGCCTTTAAGGTCTCATCCGTGATGGTTTCCGGATCCGTGGTAAGATATCCACTTTCTAAGGAAGCAACCTTGGCATCCTTCGCAGTTCTTGTAAACTCGGACAATGGATATTTTACTTCATCCCCCGTAGCATTATTCTTCACTAAGAAGTAGATGGTACTCTCTGCAGAAGCTAAGGAAATATCACCCACAATGGTCTTGGTGATTTCTAATTCTCCTTCCGCCTCTTCATAGGTATTGGTAAAGTCTAAGGAAGCAGTTTCTTCCTCTTCCACCGTTACATCCACTGCAGTGTTAGTAAGATCCACATCCTGGGATTTTTCCTTCACTACGGATTCCGTTGCATTCAAGGAATAGCCCACCTGGGTAATCACTGCACCGGAAGCATCCGTCACCTTTTCTGTGACTACATACGCACCCACAGGGAGATTTGCTAAGAGAAGATGATATACACCATCCGCATCCTTGGTAAAGTCATCCTTTAACTGATAGGTCTTCGTTTCACCATCGCTATTCTTTACTTCGAAACTAATATCTCCTTCCACAGTGGAAGCCTGAATACCATCAATGGTCTTGGTAAGTTCTAAGTTACCACTTGGTACCTTCTTATTCACAAAGATCATAGCGGCTTCTTCCACGGAGGTTGTCTTCGCTGAGTCTGAATAAATATTCTTGGTCAGCACAATCTCACCGGAAGTATTCTGTCCAACCACAACATCCACATAGAACTTCTGGGTAGAATATTCAATGGAAGCATCCTCCCCTTCCTTCTCTGCGATTACATAATGATAAGTAGATCCAATATCATCGGAAGTATATAAAAGACTTGGGAAGGTAATATTACCACTTGCGTCATTGGTTACTTCTTCTTCCGTTACCACGGTAGCATCATCATCCTTGGTTCCGGTAATGGTAAAGGTAAATTCATTCTCATAATCTGCAATGGTTGCCTTGGTCGTACCAGTCAACTGCTTCTTTGCACTTAATACTAATTCCGTTACGGAAGTACTATTAATAAAGTTCGTCACAATGGTCTGATCACTGGTTGTCGTACTAGAAGAAGTATCCTTCTTATATGCATTACCATCCTTCACATACTTCGTTACCGTAGGAGAAGTGGTAATATTAGCACCGGATCTGGTTAATTCCACGGTCCAGATATAGAAGGAATCATCATACTGTGTGGTCTTATCCGTAACATTGGTACCATCCGCAATTTCGAAGATCTTATAATAAATCGTCGCCTCCGTTGCGGAATTGGAAGCAAAATCACTCTTCGTATATTTAATCGTTGCAAGAACCTGCTGCGCCGTAGGATCGGAAAGGGTAACTTCATCGTAGAACTTTGGAGTCTGATCTCCCACCACCTTGGTCTTAGGTTCCATATCAAAATCACCGGTGGACTCATCCACTGGAACAACACGCTCAATCGCGAAGGTGTATTCATCCATTGGAATTTCCGTGGTATCCACCGTGGTTGCTTCGGAGGCCTTGGTGGTTCCGGAAGAAGTCACGGTATCGGTATATACCTGTAAGGTCTTGCTTACACTAATACTAGCTTCATCGGATTCTAGGATTAAGGAATTCTCAAACTCAAATCCATTGCTTGCTGCCGTAGTACCACCATTTCTGGTATTGGTACTTGGATCCAGGGTAATCGTTCCTGTCGTCAGTCCCTGAGAAGAATCCGTTGTCTCAGCAAGACTGCTTGTCACTACAAATGATTTATAAAGGGTCTGATCCGTTACATCATCATCATATGCCACATTCTTATGGGTAACCCGAAGATCATCCACACTTACCACACCATTGTATGGGTTCACTGCTACGTTCACCGCTACAATATAGTAGGAAAGATCAAAGTCAATGGTCTTTAAGGTTGCATCGGAAGAAGCATTCTGTGGAACCACTTCATATACCATGTAATAATGAGTTCCTGCATCACTTGCACTATATACAGGAAGATTGAAGGTATGGTTACCATATCCATCCGTAATGGTATAGTGATCTGCAAAATCACCGGTGACATTCTCATGAGAATCCACTTCCACTACTGCAATCTGGAAGTCCCCACTGTAATCAGAAAGATCCGCACCAGTCATATATTTCTGAATTGCTAACTGTAACTGATACTTATCCGATAAGTTATTTAACATCATCTTACCAGAAGATGCGGAATAACTGGTGGTACTTAAATTAAAGAGGACGGAACCGTCATTATAATAAGTACCGGACACTACCGTTCCTGCATCCGCAGTATAGTTTCCACTGGAATTCTTGGTGTATTTTACTAAGGTTCCCTGTGGGGTAGTGGTTAATGCTGTCGCTCCCTGGGCAGTACCATACAGAATACGGGTACTACTTCCATTGTAATAGAAGAATGGATAGGTCGTTAAGATATAGTAACTGGTATCCGGTGTAATACCACTAACATCGGTGGTTGTCTCGTAGAAGAGATAGGACACCGCATTAGCTTTCGCTGGTACCGTGGTGGAGGTAGAGGATGCCACGACAGTATAATCATCATGGGACGCATCCGTAAAGGTCTCCACATTACTAAATCCTAATAAACCGCTATTCTTATTGGTGCTACCACTAATGGTGGCTGAACCTAATACCGTTCCTCCAAGCGAACTGGCACCAAGGGTAGGATCGGATACCTCTCCTAATTTCACCAGATTAAAATCAAATTCCAGATTACCATATTTCCATGCTGCAATACCATTCACCATCTTGGTTGCATTAAAGGAAATCGTGGAATCCACCGGCTTACGGTTGGTAAAACTTTCATAAGTACTTAAACTTGTACCATTCTGCTGCACATTATAGTAGGAAGCATCATAGGTTCCATTCAAATTATAGGTAACCAAGGTCACCGGATTATATACTTCACAGGAAAGATTTCCACTACTATCCCTGGTAATCTTCACTGCAATGATCAATTCATCCTCATCAAAGATTAAGTCATCCCGTCCATTGGATCCTGCTTCATCTTCCGTAATTCGATAATAATAAGTCACTTCATGACCATAATCCGGTAAATCTTCTAAATCATACTCCAATACAAAGCTGGCATTTCGTCTGTTCTTCGAAGAATCTCCATCCTTCTTACCCACATAGGAAGAAAGTGGAGAAAAACTACCATCCGCAGAACCAATGGCGGAAGTTAATTTCTCCATGATATAGGTATAATATTCATTATCCCCATAACTATCCACACCATTTCTCGCTGACTGTGTACTTGCGCCACCTTCAATAATGGTCTTGGCAAAATTCAACGAAAGTTTCAACTTCTTCGTCGTATTATAGAACTGGAAGACCGTAGAAGTATCCGTATCCGTTGGCTTTTGATATACCGTAGGAGCATTATCCGTAGTACTCTTATAATTCTTCACTTCATAGAGGGATGGTACTAATAATCCATCCGTATCCTGATACAGTCGAACTGTAACAATATAGAAAGAATCATCATATACATATGCTGTGGTCTTGCTGGTTGGTACATCTTCTTTAATTTTGAAGTAATAATCCTTAGCACCCGTTGGATTGTTATTATCGATGGTATCCAAATCCTCATAGGTGAAAGTAATGGTATCAAAACTTGCAATACCGGAAGTATTAGCATTTTTATTCGCTGAGGTCACTGTGGAAGAACCGGTAATATGGCCGTTTTCCGCAGTTACTGCCGAAGCAGAAGCACTATCACCATTCACTTCCGTCATGGTAAAGCTAAAGTAACTTAACTGTGTTCCTTCCATAAGGCCATCCAAATACTTTCTCGCATGGAGGTTTAAAGAAACCTCATCCGAAGTATTATGGAAATTCAACGCATCCAAAGTTAAGGCCACACCTGTAACCTTGTCGGCATGCTCACTATCCTCTTTTAACTCCGTAGTGATGGAATTTAAAGAAGAAGTTACATCCTCATTCGTCCAGGTTCCCTGATCGTCCTTGGTATACTTGGTAATGGTCTGGGTCAGACGAATCACGGAAGCACTTCGACGCACCGCCTCAGTCTGGCCACTTTCCTGATCCACAGGATTATAAGTCGTATCCCAGGAAAGGGTCACTGCTGCCACATAGAAGGTATCCTTACTTAAGGTAAATCCATCCTGAGCAATTTCTCCAATCTTATAATAATAAGTCTTCGTACTATTCTTATCATCCGCTTCCAATTCATCCTTCGGACTATAGGTTAAGGTAGGGAATGCCCCACCCTCGGACAACTTGGTAGTCACCTGATCCCCACCGATGGTATAGGCCGTATAGGATGCAACAGCACTAATGTCACCCGCATCATAGATGGAGGTAACATCTCCCATACCAAAGGTAAAGTCCGGATTGGTAATGGTATTACCATCCTGATTTAAGGATTTTTCAATCACATAATTTACCGTGGACTTACCGGATTTTGGAATATAATTATTCGTAAATTCCACCGTAGAAACCACAGTTCCACCATTAAAAGCATCCGTTCCATAGGTATATTTGGTAATGGTAGGGGTTGCTACTAACTTATTAGCAGTCTCATCATAAACTACGGAATAATGAATATTATAATAACTATAATCCCAGATAATATGACTAATATATTCTTCATCACTAGTGCAGGCATAATCCGTATGGTCCTCGGCATAGGTCTTTACGGATGAAATCACATCCTCGCCTGCCGAAGACGTGGTATCTTCCCATACATAATAGTCATACTCTCCCACGGTAAGCGACTTGCCAGAAAGCAGGGTTGCCATCTTATCCTTTACCAGATATTCTGTGGCATTATCCGCAGAAAAATCAATGGTAACGGTACTACAACCGGTCTTATTTCCATTTAAGTTCGTTAAATCCTTCGCTGAACTCTCAAAATCATCCGTCGTGGATGCCTGTTCATCAAATACATAGAAACTAAACTTCGCCCGACTAATGGACTCATCAATAATATGCTTGGTAGCATTTAAGGATACTTCCACATCCTCCATGGTATTCACAAAACTGATCTCATTCATGGAAGAAACCGTACCAAGGCTGGTTCCAGTAGATGAATACTTGGTAATGGAATCCACCGATGCCTCTAAAACAGGATCCCCATTGGTATCCGTGGTCATGGCATCCGTAACTTTCACCAGATAGAAATTCGTATCCTTATCCACTGCACTATATTCATTATCCCGCTCAGAGATTTTGTAATAGTGCGTGTTACTACTAGTCGCAGTCAGGGTACTAAACTCATCCGCCGAACTATAAAAAGGCTCTCCTGCAAATGTAATCGTTCCATCCAGATTACTGGTACCAAGAATATGGGAAATACCAGGGGTTGCAGTGGTCTGATTCGTATATAATACACTCATTTGCTTGGTAGAAGAATTCATGGCAGCTGTCACCGCTTCTGAATCACTACTTGCATTCACTTCTTCAAAATAGAAGGTAAAGGTCATTCCGCCTAATAAATTCGAAGACTCAGTGGATACCGGCGTTGTACCGTCCGCAAGCACCAATGTCTTATTCGCAGAAATTGGTAAGGTGGTAGTAAATTCCTTATCCTCATTCACAAAAGGAATCTGTGCATCCGCAGATAGGGTTGCACTTTCTGCTCCCGTTTCATCATATTTTACTAAGGAAGTCTTGGTAACAACAATCTTACCTGCATCCGAATTCACATTATGATTGGTATCATAATAGGATTGAACTCCAACATTCACGGTAAGAACATAATAATTGGAGTCATACTCTAATAAGCTGTCCCCATTGGTATCATCTTCGTA
>JAILGS010000082.1 GCA_024696615.1 Lachnospiraceae bacterium | reverse complement strand
ACCGCTCCGACAGCGAATGCTCTGACCTATAACGGTTCTGTGCAGAAGCTGATCAATATCGGCGCTGTAGAGGTCGGCTGGGGAACAATGGTTTATGCCATCGGAACGAACGACGCAGCCACGGAACCCTATACCACATCCATCCCTACAGCTACCGACGCAGGAACCTATTATGTCTGGTATAAAGTAGTTGGCGATAGTAATCATTTGGATAGTGTTGCAGGTTGTGTTGCCGTCACGATTGCTGGTGAAGACTCATCAGATAGTGAAGACTCATCCGATAGTAGCAATAGCACACAGTTTACTGCAGCAAAGACCGGAGACCCAAATAATGTCAGAGTATGGTATCTGCTTCATATAGCTTCTCTTGGCGGACTTGGATTTTTTGGTTTTTCAAAGAAGAAAAAAGTAAATGACTAAAACACAACATAAAGGGTGATCATACAAATGGCTGTGCCAGAAACGGCATGGCCATTTGCTATATAGGCGGCCTGAAAAAAGATAGATATTGAAATAAATTTGTGATAATATAACTCAAAGATGTGAGGGAAGCGGAGTGCCGGGATGCCAGCACTCTTTTTTATTTTTCTGAGTAAATTCATTGTAACGTTTTCCGGTTTGAAAAGTCATATATACGAAGGAGGTGAAAAAGTGGATATAGAAAAGCTGTATCAAGAATACTTTTCCGTGGTTTACAAGTATATCTTATCTATGTCCCGCAATTCTCTTACGGCCGAAGAAATTACACAAGAGACCTTTTTCAAGGCAATGAAGAAAATAGAATCCTTCAGGGGAGACTGCAGTGTCAGGGTCTGGCTCTGTCAGATTGCCAAAAATCTTTATTATGATTACCTGAAGAATCAATCGCGTTTTGAAGAATTGCCTGAGGAATATGGCGAATCATCTTTATCGCCGGAAGAGGATATAGTCAGGGAGACGGATAGAAATGCAATTCATAGGATCCTGCATTCTCTAAAAGAACCCTATAAGGAAGTGTTTACTCTCAGGACATATGGAGAACTGTCGTTTTCGGAAATTGCCGAACTATTTGAGAAAACCACAAGCTGGGCAAGGGTGACGTATCACCGTGCCAGAATCATGATTAAGGAGGAAATGAATCATGGCGAAAATAACATGTAATGTTGTTAGGGATCTTCTCCCTCTTTATGTGGACGACGTATTGTCTGACGATAGCAGAAAACTAGTGGAGGATCATATCTCTGATTGTACCGAGTGTAGGGAACTCTACCTAAAAATGAAAAATCCGGTTGCGGACAATGGCACAGAGAGAGGCGCAGATGGTCAGAAAGCACTGAAGAAGATCAGGAGAACAATTATTAAAAAACAGCTTATCACAGCATTAATCACAGCTGTATGTGTTGTGACGATTGCCTGTAGTCTGTTCTATGCCTTGGTTGTTCATGAAAAGTATATTCCGTATGAGGATGCTGCTTTATATGTATCGGATGAAGCTATAAGGTCAAATCGAAATTTCTACAAAAGCGCAGGTATATATACGCCGGACGGAGAGACACTTTTCATGTATATGACGACAACGATGTATACTGATTTTAATAGAGGCGGGATAGAGAATGGCAGGACGATTAACGGTCTGACTGATGATGCGCTGACTACGCAGATTGAGGACGATAACGGGAATGTTACCAAGCAGGTGTGTCGGGAAATATATTATGTACCGGAGGAAGAGGCAAAACAGATGATGCAAGTCTTAGTTTTCCAATGGCCAGAGAATAATGTCGAAGAAGAAATACAGAATCTGAAAGAGAAATCCGTATTAATATGGGAGGCACAATAGAATCAGAAAAATTTTTGCATTTGTCAGCGGGGATAGTAATTAAAAAAAATTTTAATTAGGTATTGACTGGTTATGTTTTAGCAGCTATACTGAACATGGTAATTAAAATTAATTTTAAATAGCATATGAGAGTGAGTGTGTACAATGAGCGACACAAATATTTTCAAGGTGCTGGCTGACAAGCAGCGCAGAGAGATACTGGTAATGTTGAAAGAAGGCCCTCTGAATGCCGGAGAAATTGCGGAGCAGTTGGGGATAACGCCGGCGGCATTATCTTATCACCTGAAACTGCTTAAAGGTGCAGACCTGATCATGGAGTACAAGCAGAAGAACTTTATCTACTACGAGATCAATATATCCGTTTTTGATGAATTGATCCTGTGGATAGGACAATTTGGAGGGCGCACGGCTTCAGGTGAAAGCCGGGTTTGCGCCGAACAGGACGGAGAGGAGAACAAGTGATGAAAAAGGCTATGTGGATCATTTCGTTTATTGCACTCGCAGGAACGGCAATAGTTCTTCAATTTATGCCGGATCAGGTGCCTATGCATTATGATGCTGTGGGAAATATCGACAGGTGGGGATCCAAGTATGAGAATCTGATCGCTCCGATCATCCTTTTGGTAATGTCATTATTCTGGACCTTACTTATCAGGTATTATGAGAAAAAAGCCCTTAGAGAGACTGATGGAAAGGAAATTGCCGGTGCAAAGTCGAATGCAAAGGTGCTTGGTATCGTTGGTCTGTGTATGGCTGTACAGTTTACCGTGTTGCAGGGATTTTTTCTGTATGGAGCATATAATGAGGCAGTTTCCGGAGCAACTACATGGGCAGTAGATATTGGTAAGGTATCTGTTGTTTTGATGGGCATTATCTTTATCATACTTGGAAATTTTATGACGAAGACTCGGATCAACAGTACCGTCGGTGTCAGGGTGAGCTGGAGTATGTATAACGATAACACATGGAGAAAGAGTAATCGGTTTGGCGCATACGCCATAATGATTGCAGGCGTAGTTACAATCATTATTGCTGTGATACTTAAAAGTTCATTCGGAGCGGCTATGACTGCGTTAGGAACTGTGATATTGGCTTCTGTATTGACTCTTGTTTATGCACATAAGGTTTATGTGCAGGAAATCGAATCAGAAAAGGGAGGAAATGATTGATATGACAGAGTTTGCTAAAGTTGGTACACAGCAGATAGGACTTCTGGCACTGGGAGCTATTTTGATGATCGCCACTCCGATTGTGGTAGCGATCATATGGACAAAACAGAAAAAAGAGAGATTCACGACGGTTTTGGTCGGGGCGGCAACATTTTTTCTGTTTGCTGTTGTTTTGGAAAAACCGCTCCAAGCCTTATTGATCGCACCGACTCAGATGGGACTTGCTGATACGGGGATAAGTCAGTTCTTAAACGCAAGTCCAATTTTATGGGCATTCATTGTTGGGCTTTTTCCGGGCGTCTTTGAAGAAACAGGTCGGCTTGTGGCTTATAAGACCGTGCTGAAGAAAAGAAAAAACAGAGAAACCTCCATTTCGCATGGCATCGGACATGGTGGATTTGAAGTGATTTTTGTGATGGGTGTTACGTATGCAACCTACATTGCATACGCAATGATGATCAATACAGGAACATTTGGAACTGTTGTGGATCAGGTGATGGCGCAGGCTCCAGATCAGGCGGCTGCACTTATGACTGTGGCAAGTGGAATTGCTTCATTCTCTTTTGCCAATCTTTGTATGGGCATTATGGAAAGAATATTTGCGGTGCTATTCCATGTGGGTGCTTCGATCATCGTATTTTATGCCTGCAAGGACAAGGGGAGATTCTGGCTGTATCCATTAGCGATCCTTTTACATACGGCGATGGACTTCTTTGTCGGACTAACCTCGGTAGGAGTTTTGAATCTTCCGATATGGGCAATAGAAGTGGTGCTTGCTATATTTGGTGTATTAACATTCTGCGGAGCTTTCTTCCTGCTTTATAAAAAGGATGTTAGGAAAGAAGCGATTTCTTAAAAGGACTAAAGGCTCTTCTACAGCATTTTAAAGGCTTGGAATCATGTTTTTACATGATTCCAAGCCTTTTTTATGTCGCGAGCGAGTCTTGACACTTTCTAAAAAATATTTCCTTGACAAATTAGTGTAATCTAACTATTATGTTAGTTGCGGCTATCAAGTTAACGTTGTTAACCTGACAAAAATCAGGAAAGGATTGGAGGCATGTGTGGAAACCAAGGAAAAAATAATACATGCTGCGAAGGAAGAATTTATCCAGCATGGATATGAGAATGCGTCCCTTCGTAGGATTGCTTCCTTCGTTGGAATCTCTGCGGCAGCGCTATATCGCCATTTTTGCAGTAAAGAAGAAATCTTTGATGCGGTTGTGGCTCCTGCAGTACAGGACTGGGAACAGTTTATTGCGGAAGAAATTCATGAGGAAAATACGATTCTGCAAAAAAAGAATGTGGAAGCAATTTGGGGAGCACAGTCGAAGATTGAGCCCATCATTGATATGATTTACGCCAATTTTCCAGAACAAAAACTTTTATTCTTTGGAAGTGTAGGCACCAAGTATGAGAACTACCTATACCAAATTGTAAGGATTGATGAACAGGAAACCATCAACTTTATGAAAGGGTTAGAAGCCATGGGAATTACGGTGAATCAAATAAATGAGAAGGAGATGCACCTGATTCTTTTATCGCAGTATCAGAGTTTTTTTGAAATCCTACGTCAGGATTTTTCTTATGAAGAAGCAAAGCATTTTGCTAAAACGCTTTGTGATTTCCATCAGGAAAGCTGGAGAAGATTCTTAGGATTTTAACTCAGTCGGCGCGCAAGACTCGCGAGCGAGTCTTGACAAGAATAAGAATAAATAAAGGAGGAATTTATGAAAAAGAAAAGTACTCTCTCTTGGATTATGACATTTACCGGGAGAAAGAAGGGATATTACATTGCCAGTGTTCTCATTGCCATTGTAGGTGTAGCAATGTCCTTTATTCCTTATCTCATTATCATCAAATTGGTGAATGGGTTATTAAATCAGACACAGACATGGGAAATGTGTGTGCAGAGCGTGATCGCAATGGGAATCTTTTGGACACTTCGTGTTGTTCTGCATTCGATTTCCACTACCTTCTCCCATGTAGCAACATTTCATCTTTTAAGTGAAATTCGAGTGATGTTATGTGAGAAATTATCCAAGATTCCACTTGGAGCAGTTTTGGACGACCATAGTGGTTCTTATAAGAATATTATCGTGGAACGTGTGGATGCCATGGAAAAGACCCTGGCTCATATTATTCCTGAAGTGACTGCCAATCTCTTATTACCACTGGTGATGTATATCTATGTAATTGCTTTGGATTGGCGCATGGGTCTTTCGATTCTGATTTCCGTAGTGATTGGTGGAGTATTTTTCTGCTTAATGATGGTGGGCAGTGGAGAAGGCTATGCCAATTGTATTGCTAAGACCAAACATTTGAATGATACCGCCGTGGAATATATTAACGGAATCGAAGTGATTAAGGCCTTCGGTAAATCCGGTACTTCCTATGAGAAATTCGTTGTGGCTGCCAAAGAAGGTGCGGACTGCTTTATTGAGTGGATGCGTCGTTGCATCTGGTTTCAGAGTAGTTCCCTGTGCATTATGCCAGCAACATACTTAGGTGTACTTCCTGTGGGACTGTGGTTAATGCTGGAGGGAAGCTTAACCAAGGAAGTATTCGTGACTTGTATTATTCTTTCTTCTAGTTTAGTTAATCCAATGATTGTGGCAATGTCCTATCTGGATGATGCTTTTAAGATTGGAACCATCTTCGGCGAGGCGACAGAAATTCTTGAGCGTGAGGACATGGTACGTCCTGATACCGTGACAAAGACTCCGGAAAATTTCGATATTGTATGTAAGGATGTAACCTTCACTTATAAGGATGAGGAAGTCCTTCATGGCATTAATTTAACGATTCCAGCGGGTAAAGTTGTAGCTATGGTAGGACCTTCCGGCTCCGGTAAATCCACCATTGCTCGTCTTATAGATTCCCTATGGGATGTGAATGGGGGCTCCATCACCTTAGGGGGAGTGAACATTAAGGACCTTCCATTAAACTACTATATGTCCCAAATCGCCTATGTGGCCCAGCATAATTACCTTTTTGATTTAACTGTCATGGAAAACATCCGTCTTGGTAAGCCGGATGCAACGGATGAAGAGGTGATGGAAGCTGCGAAAAAGACCGGTTGCCATGACTTTATCATGAGCTTAGAACATGGGTATGAAACCATGGCCGGTGGCGCCGGTGGCCATCTTTCCGGTGGTGAGCGCCAGCGAATCTGTATTGCCAGAGCGATGTTAAAGAATGCTCCGGTGGTGATTTTAGATGAGGCTACAGCCTATACGGATCCGGAAAATGAGGCCATCATTCAGAGCAGTGTGGCGAAACTTGTTCAGGGCAAGACCTTGATCGTCATCGCCCATCGTCTTTCCACCATCGTGGATGCGGATGCAATCGTGGTAATTAACGATGGTAGAGTGGAAGCTACTGGTACCCATACCGAGCTCCTTAGCAAATGTGATTTATACCGCAACATGTGGGAGGCACACATCTCTGTCAAGGATGAAGCGGTGGAACAGATGGATGATAAGGAGGTATGTCATGCTTAAGATGGTTCAAAAATTCTTCCTGTTTTGTAACGAGAAGAATCGTAAAAAATTCTACTGGTCTATTTTCTTAGGTGTACTGGATGCGATGTTTGCAGCAATGAGAATTCCTGCAGCATATATAACAATTGATGCAATTACAAGGGATCAGGTAACGAAAGAAACAATGATGATGGCGCTTGGCATTATGCTTCTTGCTACCTTAGGACGTACGGTGATCAACCGGTTTAGTCAGATGATTCAGACGGAAGCAGGATATGATACCACAGCACAGAAGCGTATCGAGATTGGCGAGCATCTTCGTTATCTTCCCATGGGATATTTTAATTCCAACAGTCTTGGACATATTACCTCCGTGGCTACCAATACCATGGAACAGATGGGCGATATTGCAGTCCGTGCAATCATGATGATCTTACAGGGCATCATTATGACCTCCGTGATTGAAGTGGGATTATTATGTTTTAACTGGAGAATTGGTTGTATCGGTTTGGTCGGTATCGTGATATTCTTTTTCCTGAATCAGTGGACGGTTCGTTCTGTGGCAGGTGTGGCAAGAGAGAAAATAGAAGCGGATCGCGAACTTGTGGGTGTGATCTTAGAATATATCCAGGGTATTTCTGAAATTCGTAATTATAATATGGTTTCCTTACAGAATTCCCGGATTAATCAGTCGATTCATCGTAAGGAGAAGGCGGATATTAAGGCGGAAGTTGCTGCCATTCCTGCGGTGGGAATTCAGAACTTTTCTGTGAAGATCACGGAAGTGGTGATCGTGGGATGCGCTCTACATCAGTACTTTACTGGTAACTTATCCCTTTCCTATGCCATCACCATGATGCTTTGCTCCTTTATGTTATTCGAATCCTTAGAAGTTGCCGGAACCTTCAATGCCTTGTTAAAGGTGATCGGACAGGGTGTGGACCTTGCCAATGAAATCCTTGAAACCGAGCAAATGGATATTGATGGGGAAGAGATTACACCAAAGAATCATGATATACATTTGGACCATGTAAGCTTTGCTTATGAGAATCGTAAGATTATTGATGATATTACGCTGGATATTAAGGAGAACACCACCACGGCCATTGTAGGTCCTTCCGGTGGTGGTAAGACCACGCTTACCTCGTTAATTTCCCGATTCTGGGATGTGGATGAAGGATGTGTTACCTTAGGCGGAAGAGATGTGAGGGAGTATAGTTTCGATTCTCTCATGAGTCAGTTTAGTTTCGTCTTCCAGAATGTATATCTTTTTGAAGATACCATTATGAATAATATTCGTTTTGGTAAGCCGGAGGCCACCTTGGAAGAAGTTATGGAAGCTGCCAAAAAGGCATCCTGTCATGACTTTATTATGTCCTTACCGAATAAGTACGATACCATGATTGGAGAAGGTGGTGCGACTCTTTCCGGCGGCGAGAAGCAGCGAATTGCGATTGCGCGTGCGATTATGAAGGATGCGCCAATCATTATTCTTGATGAAGCTACCGCCAGTGTGGATCCGGAGAATGAGAAGGAAATCACCCAGGCTATTGAAAATCTTACCAAGGAAAAGACCCTTATTATGATTGCTCACCGCTTAAAGACCGTTCGTCATGCGGATCAGATTGTGGTAGTGGATCAGGGTAAGATTGTACAGAAGGGTAATCATGAGAGTCTCATGAAGGAAGATGGAATTTATAAGAATTTCGTTCAGGGACGTAATCAGGCAGTTACCTGGAAAATTTAATCACTGAGTCCATAATCCCCCAGGTATGAGGTATTCCTCATATGATGGGGGATTTTTGGTATCTTGGAATATATTTGCATAATGGAAGGAGGGAATAGTATAATACCTCCGTAGTTATTCATGAATTTGGCGGGGAGTGTTACATGCAGGATCCACAGGAAAAAAAGGGAGAAGTACGATATACGCAGTATTTACTAGTGATTTTAATCGGTCTGTTGCTTGCCATCGGCGTGGTGTCCGTGTACATCCATGTGGCATTACATCAGGTGGAGGCTAACGAACCAAGATATACCTATCATTTCGCCTATATTAGTAAGGCGGCGGATGCTTATACCACCAATCGGATCTACGAGGAAGCAAGGGCCTATGGTCTGGAAAAAGCGGCTTATATTGAGAAGTTTCGCAGTAATTCCATCAATGACTATACGGATGCGGATTATGTGCGCATGGCCACGGCTATGGAAGTGGATGGAATCATCGTGGAAGGTTCTGGCGATGAGCAGCTATTGCAGGCTATTAATGAGGCAAGTATTGCCAATATCCCTGTCATCACCATACTTTCGGACTCGAAGAAGAGTTGCAGGGATTCCTTTATTGAGATTGGCAGCTATAATTTAGGCCGGGAATACGCAAGAACCCTGATTCAGTTGTCCAGGGGAAGGTATCTGTCTGCCACGATTTTGTTGGATGAGGAAGATACCAGTAATATAGAACTGATGCGGGGCATGCGGGAGACCTTGGCCAATGAAGGAAACCATCTGTCCGTGGAACTTCAGGTGCTCAATGTGCATGATTTGGCGAATTTTAGAATTACGGATATGGTGCGGGAAATCTTGGAAAAGGAACCATTTCCAGAATTTTTAATCTGTGTTACAGAGAAGGATACCATGTTAACCTATAAGGCCATGAAGGATTATAATCTTACGGGGCGCACTCATTTGGTGGGACTGGGGATCTCCGAATCCTTCTTAAAGGCGATTCAGGATGGGGAAATGGCAGCCGTGATCGATGTGGATGCGGTGCAGATGGGAACCCTCTGTGTGGAGACCCTGGTACAGCTGAATGAGGAAGGTACGGTGAATTCTCATCTTATTGCAGATGATACCGTAATTACCAAGGAAAATGTAGCGAGGTATCTGAATGATGAAGAATAAACGAAGTCGTTTTCAGACGCAGATCATCTATATTTTCCTAGTGACCATCTTTTCTTTGTTTGCGGTAAACATCTATGTATTTCAGAATGTACGATTTATTATTGAAAGCGTGGATGGCGCCTACGCGGGAAACCGTGCGCTGACGGAGATGCGGGATTGGTTGGATACGATTCACACCGAAGCTCTGTCCTATCTAAATACCAGGGATGAAAGTGTGTTAAATCAGTTTTATACCAATGAGGCCAAGTATAAGGAGTTCCTCACCCAGTTAGAACACGAGGGCGCCATGACGGAGATTGAACTTCGGGAAATGGCTCTGTGGACTCTTTCCTCCAACTATATCCAGGCAGCCAACAAGGCTGTTTTGTCCAAGATGAATGGAAACGTGGAAGATTATGTGAATTATGAGAATCAGATGAAGATTAAGTATGAATATCTCACCACGGCCATGACCAACTTAAATCAGCAAATGTTTGTGAAGAACTCCACCACCTATGGAGTCCTATATGACGCAACGCGAGTGACCCAGATGCTCTACATGATTCTCTTTATCTTAACTGGTGGAGCGGATATTTTAATTCTTGTGCTGTTAATTCGCAGGCTTACAAGACCTTTGGAAGAACTGGTGGACTTATCCGAGAAAGTTGGTGAAGGAAATCTGGATGTGCAGCTTTCTTCGGTGGAAGAACAGGAAGAATATAACGAAATCGGTATCTTGCGGGTGGCCTTTAATCGCATGGTAATTCGATTGAAGGACTATATGGAGCAGGTGCGAGTCAGTGTGGAAGCAGAAAGTGCCATGCGGGAGAAAGCAATCCGTATGGAAGCTTCGGTGAAGGATGCGAAATTAAAATACCTTCAGGCACAGATCAATCCACATTTTCTTTTTAACACCCTGAATGCGGGAGCGCAACTTGCTATGATGGAAGATGCGGAAAAGACCTATCGTTATATTCATAAAGTGGCGGATTTTTTCCGCTATAAGATTCAAAATGATGATGGAATCGCCACACTGCAGGAAGAGTTGCGAACGGTGGACGATTATGTGTATATTTTAAATGTACGTTATGGCAATGATCTCCACTACGAGTGCCATGTGGAGGAAGGATATGAAAATCTTACCATGCCAAGTATGATTCTTCAGCCAATTGTGGAGAATGCCATGAAACATGGACTCTCCGAGGTGGATTGGGAGAAGAAGATTGAAATCGAAGTCACGGAGGACGAGAATGATGTGGTGATTTCGATCCGGGATAATGGTGTGGGAATGGATTTCAATCAGCTAGAAGAGGCACTTTCCAATAAGCATCGGCATGAAGGAATCGGACTGGAGAATGTGCTTACAAGACTTCGTACCTTCTATGGAAGGGAGAATGTCATGGAGATTACCAGTGTGGGAAAGAATATGGGAACAGAAATTGCTCTTATTCTTCCAAAAGAAACGGGGATAAAAGAATATGTATAAAATCTTGATTGCAGATGATGAAAGCATTATGATCGATGCGTTAAAATTTATTATTGAGCATCATTTTCCGAACCAGTGCATGATCGAATGCGCCAGTACCGGGCGTAAGGTGATCGAACTGGCAGAGAATTTTCGGCCTCATATAGTATTCATGGATATTCAGATGCCTGGAATTAACGGCATTGAGGCCATGAAGGAGATTCGAAAAAGTAATGAGAATATGATCTTCATCGTGGTGAGCGCCTATTTAAAATTCGATTATGCCAAGGATGCTATTAATATTGGGGTGTTGGATTATATCAACAAGCCCATCGAAAAAGAAGTGATTATTCAGGTGCTGCAAAAAGCCATGGATCGTGTGGATGCAGTTAAGAAGCGCCGTAGCGAAGAATTGTCCAATCGAGAAAAATTAGAGATTGTTTCTCCGATTATTGAAAATGGATTAATTTATTCTCTCATTTATGAAAATGCTCATATGGGAGAATTGAATAATTACAAGACGCTACTGGGAATCGAGGCGGATGCAGGGTATATCATGTCCATTCAATTTGCAGAGGTGAATCAGAAAGAGTCCATGGAATATAGTGTGGGAACCACGGTGCGAGTGCAGAAGGACTACGGGAAAGTGAAAGACGTGGTGAAGGCATATTTTGACGGCTGTGTGGGTGCTGTGATGGGCAATATGATTTTAGTGTTCGTGCCACAAAAACAGCCTTCCCAGGATGAGGAATATACTTTGCGTATTACTACGATTAACGAAGCGCGAAAGATGGTGCGGGAACTTCGCCGGGCAGTGGATGCGTGGTTTCGCGTGGGCATCGGTTCGGTCAAGGACTTATCCAATCTGGTGGAGTCCTATAATGAGGCCATGCGGTCCTTAACGGCCAATCGCACGGAGTCCGTGGTACATGTGAAGGACCTTCCGGCAGTGCAAAACTATGAAGAGGATTATCCGGTGGAGGAAGAAACGCTGTTATTTAAGAACGTGGAAAGTGGGGATGTGAATCGGGCCACCTTTCATGCGCGAAATTTCTTCCAGTGGATGGTGAGTCATCATGGGGAAGATTGGAAGGATGTACAGTTAAAGGTGTTGGAATTCGTTCTTCGGGCGGAACAGATCGGTGTGGAAACGGGAGGAATGTCCTATCGCTTTTCGATGCGAAGCGAATATTTGGATGTGGTGGAGAATATGGCATCTCCTGAGGCGTTATATGACTGGCTGATTGTGAAGCTAACCAATGTGTGCCATGGAATTTTAGCCAAGCGGGAAGAGTCCACCGGGGATGTAATTCAAGAGGCTAAGAATTATATTGAAGAGAATTATTCCAAGGATTTGATCCTGGATGAAGTGTCCCGCCAGATGCAGATCAGTCCCTATTATTTTAGTAAGCTCTTTCGAAAAAAGACCGGGTCCACCTTTATTGAATATGTGACCAATGTGCGCATGGAGCATGCGAAAGATTTGCTTCGAAATACCAATAAGAGCATGAAGGAAATCAGTATTGAAGTGGGATATTCGGATGCTAATTATTTTAGCAGAACCTTTAAAAAGAACGTGGGAGTGACTCCTTCGGAATATAAAGATGGCAAGAATGCTAATTCGTAATGATACGGATTAGCATTTTTTAGTTTCTTTATGTGCTTTGGTACAAAAAAATGCTAGACAGAGGAAATACTGATGTTTAAAAAGCCAAGAATTCACAGAAAGTAGCAAGTTATTCGGTAAGAAAACATGGTATAGTACCACTATCATATTATGGTGATGAAGGTCATCAACAATTTAATATTGGGAGGTATTTATATGAGAAAGTTTGTCAAGAAGCTTATTGGACTTGCTCTTATGGCTACCATGGTCATGGGTGCAATGACCGGTTGTTCAAGTAACGCAGCCAGCAATTCGGGCACTGCTGGAAGCAATACTTCTTCAACTGCGAACGTTCAGGTTGGTATCGTTCTTCCTACGAAGGATGAACCAAGATGGTTACAGGACCAGAAACAGTTCGAGACCATTCTTGGAGATGCCGGCTTTACGAATCAGGTACTTTTCAGTCAGGGTTCTTCTGCAACCGAAAAGACCAATGTGGAAACCTTAATTTCCAAGGGTATTGACGTCTTAATCATCTGCGCACAGGACGGGGCAGCAGCTTCCGCAGCAGTGGAAGAAGCGAAAGCGGCCGGAGTCAAGGTAATTGCCTATGACCGTTTAGTTACCGGAACCGATGCAGTGGATTATTATGTGACTTTTGATAGTTTTGCTGTTGGTGCAGCACAGGGACAGTACCTGATTGATAACGCACCAGCGGGCAGTGGCATTCCACTCTATCTTTATGCAGGAGCTGCCACCGATAATAATGCCTTTATCTTCTTTGAGGGGGCATGGAGCGTGCTCCAGCCTAAGATTGCGGACGGAACCTTGGTGGTTGCCAATTCTTCCGAAGCAATCAATCTGAAGGATCAGGCGGAGTTAACCCGTGAACAGATCGGAACCATTATTGGTCAGATCACCACGGATTGGGATTTTAACGTAGCAAAATCCAAGGCGGAAGCGAATTTAACTTCTGCGAGCGCAAGTGCTAAGGGTGATGTATTAGTTCTTGCACCAAATGATGGTACAGCACGTTCTATTGCCGATGTATTTGCATCCGATAAGGACATTACCAGTTATGTCATCACCGGACAGGATTCTGAAAAGGCTTCTGTTCAGTATATTATTGATGGAAAACAGTCCATGACCGTATTTAAGGATACCAGAACTTTGGCAGCCGATTCTGTGGCCATGGCTATGAATATATTGGAAGGTAAGGAGCCGGCAACGGATACTACCTATAACAATGATAAAATTGACGTTCCTGCCAAGCAGACTTCCATCGTTGTTGTAACGAAGGATAATGTAAAGCAGGCTTTGATCGACTCAGGTTATTATAATTCATCTGAGTTCACCGGAATTAAGTAAATCAGTTTTTATTCGAATTGCGTTGACCTTTCCATCCCCCCCTTCATTTGGAGAGGTCAATGTCAATATATAGGGAGGTTTACATGACCGACTACATTTTGGAAATGCAGGGAATTGTAAAAGAGTTCCCCGGGGTCAAAGCGCTGAACGATGTCAATTTTAAAGTGAAACGCGGCGAGATTCATTGCCTGGTAGGAGAAAATGGAGCAGGTAAATCCACTCTAATGAAGGTCCTATCCGGCGTTTACCCATATGGCTCCTATACGGGAGACATTCGATATAATGGAGAAGTTCAGAAGTTTCGTAAGATTTCAGATAGTGAAGGAAAGGGAATCGTAATTATCTATCAGGAACTGGCATTAATCCCGGAACTGAGTATTTATGAGAATATTTTCTTCGGTCATGAGATCATGAAAGGAAAGAGTATTGACTGGAACGAAACCATCACCCAGGCAAGAAATATGCTGGGGAAGGTGGGCTTAAAGGCGGATCCATCCCAGCCAGTGAAGACGTTAGGTGTTGGAAATCAACAGTTGGTGGAGATTGCGAAGGCTCTCAGTAAGGATGTGAAATTACTGATTTTGGATGAGCCAACCGCTTCCCTCAATGAGGATGATAGTCAAAATCTCTTACAACTTCTTCGAGAATTAAAAGCGCAGGGGGTTACCTGCATTATGATTTCCCATAAATTACGGGAAATTACTGCAATCGCAGATACCATTACCGTTCTTCGTGATGGTGCCACCATTACTACGATGGATGCCACCAGTCGAACCATCGAAGAAGCGGAAATTATTAAATATATGGTTGGCCGCGAGATGGATAATATTTATCCAAAGCGGAAGAAGCATGCATTTGGAGACATTGCATTGGAATTGAAGAACTGGACCGTTGTGGATCCGGTGAAGAATCGGGAGATTCTGCATCATATCGATCTGCATGTACGAAAGGGCGAGATTGTTGGAATTCAGGGCTTAATGGGCGCTGGACGGACGGAGCTTGCCATGAGTATGTTTGGAAATCCTACCGGTTATCGCATCAGTACGGGAAAACTGTTCATGGATGGCAGGGGTGTTACTTTAAAGCATCCGAAAGACGCGATTCGTCATGGACTTGCCTATGTGAGCGAGGATCGAAAGGGCAATGGCCTATTCTTAGGGCAGGATATTCGGTACAATATTACGATTTCGAATCTGGAAGAACTGGTGGACGGTCTTTCCATTAATGAGAATGAAGAAATCGCAATTGCCAATGATTACAAGGAATCCATCAATATCAAGGCTCCTTCCATCGAACAGAAGGTAGGGAATCTAAGTGGCGGAAATCAGCAGAAAGTGCAGTTAGCCAAATGGATGTTTGCCAAGCCAAACGTATTAATCTTAGATGAACCAACCAGAGGTATCGATGTTGGTGCGAAATATGAAATCTATTCTCTCATGAATCGCTTAGTGGAGCAGGGTATGAGTATTATTATGATTTCTTCGGAACTTCCGGAAGTTCTGGGAATGAGTGACCGACTCTATGTGATGTCGGAAGGAACCATTGCCGGAGAGCTGTTAACGGAAGATGCGACCGAGGAAAAAGTAATGGCAATGGCTGTTTCATCATGAGAGAGGAGATTACAGGATGAGTAATAACAATACAAAGCCTGGTTTCGTTCAGGAACTTGTTACTCTTGCACGAACCAATATGCGTGAGTACATGATGTATATTGCGTTTATTATTATTATGGTATTCTTCGCCATTCAGACGGATGGCGGTTTTCTACAGGCAAGAAATATTGCCAATTTGATTAATCAGGCAGGTTATGTGGCAGTCATGGCCATTGGTATGACCATTATCTTAATTATCTGTCATATTGATCTGTCCGTAGGTTATGTGGCCGGATTTTCCGGTGCAGTTGCAGCAATTTTAATGACCAAATATCACATGAATGAGTGGTTAGCCATTCTTGTTGTGTTAGTTTTGGGACTCCTTATTGGTTTATATCAGGGATTGTTAGTAACGAAGGTGGGTGTTCCAGCATTTGTAACAACGCTTGCTGGAATGTTTATCTTCCGTGGACTATTAAATCTGTCCTTACAGGATACGGGTACCATCATTATTCCTAATGAGGGATTTAAGGCACTTTCCAATGGATTTATCCCTGATATTTTTCCCAATGATAAGATTCATGTGTTAACTTTATTGATTGGTGTAATTTTAGTTGCGCTGATGATTTTATCCTCGGTGAAGGAGAGAAAGAATAAGATCAAGTATCATTTTGAAGTCTCTTCTTTTCCGGTATTTTTATTAAAGCAATTCATTGTGGCGGTAGTTATTATGATCGTTATGTGGACCCTTGCCAGATACCAGGGAATCCCATGGACCGCAGTCATTGTGGGCGTAGTACTCCTGATCTATAACTACATGCTCAATCGTACCAAGCTTGGCCGTGCTATTTATGGAATTGGCGGCAATGCTCAGGCAGCGGAATTATCGGGCATCAATGTACAGAAGGTGACTCTGTTCGCCTTCTGTTCTGTAAGCCTGATGGCTTCCCTGGGTGGTATTTTATATACTTCCCGCTTGCAGTCCGCAACTCCAACCGCAGGTCTTGGTTTTGAAATGGATGCCATTGCTTCAAGTTATATCGGCGGCGTTGCCGTCAGTGGTGGTGTCGGTAAAGTGACCAATACGATTATCGGTACCTTGGTTATTATGTCTTTAACCAATGGTATGAACCTGATGGAAATTGATATTTCCTATCAATATATTGTAAAGGGACTTATCTTCATCATTGCGGTAGCATTTGATGTAAGAAGCAGAAGAAAGAAGTAGGATGGGTCCCGCTTAAGAAGCTAGTTTCTTTTATTGTTCCCTATCCCCCTAAAGCGAAAGCCGCTCCGGTCAAATGAATGACGGAAGCGGCTCTTGCGCGTTTATAGGCTATTGTATGAATCGTAATTTTATTCAGCTAAGGCACTGGCTAACTGGGAACGAACTTCGTCCTGGGAAAGATCCAGTGCAATGGAAAGCTCTTCACATAACAACCGCTCGGAGGTTTCCTTAAAATTCAAATCTGTCTGAAGGGGCTTTTTTCCTGCCTCAATGGCAAGTTCAATCTTCTCGGATGCTTCTTTAAATAGGGCTAAATTCTTTTCGATTTCATGGGTTTCTAATAAACTTTTGTAATGCTGGGACACTAATGTGGAATTGCGGGAAGCAAAATGCTCGACTTTCATGTCTTTTAACGAGCTTAAGTAGCTATGTGCTTCGGAAGCACTTAATACCTTGCGAACGGATTCAGCCTTATCGGTTGGAACATAAATCACACTATTGGTATTGGAAAAGATGGGCTGAAGCGTATAGTATTCTTTCTCTGGATTCAAAAATTCGGATGGTCCAATGGACATCACCTTACAAATTCCCGTATTTCCATACATTACATACTGACCAATCTGGTACATGAAACTCTCCTTTCTTTCTTTATGAAAACTAACATAGGGGTTATTGCCTCAGGGGGGCAACACTCTAATCATACCTGATTTTAAAAAATCTTGTTATGGGTTTTTTTGACGAAAATGCGAACCGTTATTCAGGACAAATTCACTAAAGAGTGATAACCACAAGGGATTCCAGAGATGATTGCAAATGTAAAAAAAATACAAAACGAATCTAAAATACAGTATAATAGAATAGTATTATTGTAACCTATGGAAACGTTTTTTTCAATTATCGTTTCTTTAATTTTTTGTATGATCGTCGCATGAAGTATGGTTTTGGAGCTGAACGTGAGCTTTAGGAACATGGTGGAGGCATCCGATGGATTTTATCGAAGGGGGATAAAATATGTATCAATACGAGAAGGCACAGAAAGTATCTTATTACGCAAATGCAGGTTTGATGAGTTATGTGTTGATGATGGTCTTTGTCTATGCACATTATGGGATTACCTACATGGTATATCATAGTATTCCCACCCTTGCCATGTATGTTTTCTTTTTTTATATGATCCATCGTCGTTGGTTAGCAGCCTATGTCCGCACCGTATATGCGGTGATCATCATCTACATGGCAGCAGCCACAGTATGCCTTGGATATAATTATGGATTCCATCTGTATTGTTTTTCTTTAATTCCCATTCTCTTTTATTCCGAATATATTGCCTATCAGATTCATGGCAGCAAGGTCAGTGCTATGATTATCAGTCTATGTATTGTCTGCGTGTATCTTGTGAGCAATGGCTATGTAATCCTTCATGGACCGATTTATACAACGGAGGGAAAAGCGGCATTATTTTTCCTGATCATCAATTCCCTCTCCGTATTTATCTTCCTCATTGGCTATACTTCCATGCTTCGAAATATGGTGATTTCTGCCCAGGAAAAGCTGTCCCAGATGGCCATGTTGGATGAATTAACAGGACTTTATAATCGACATTATATGGTGGAGCATCTAGAAAAAACCTTAGAAGATGTAAATGGGAAAAGCTGGCTTGCCATGATTGATATTGATGACTTTAAGAAATTCAATGACACCTATGGCCACAATGGCGGGGATTATGTCTTGGTATCCATCGCGTCCATGATGCGGGAACATTGTAAGAATGGCACCGTAAGCCGCTGGGGTGGGGAAGAATTCTTAATTATTGGAAGCGGTAAGGATGATCCAGTGAAATTATTGGAAGAACTTCGAAAGAAGATTGCTGAAAAAAAATTCCAATTCGAGGGCCGCACGTTTCATGTGACAGTAACGCTAGGCTGCTCTTTCTATGAGAAGGAGCGCAGCTTGGATGGTTGGATCCAGGAGGCGGATGCGAAGTTATATTATGGTAAATCCCATGGCAAGAATCAGGTGGTACACAAGATTTAGTTTCGGAGCAAATGTATCGAAATAAGTACATTGAATACAATAAACATATAAAATACAAAATATAGTGGAAATCCTTTAAAAATTTGTCAAAATAGGGTTGCATAATTCATTAAATCTAAATATAATAAACCCATGGTTCTTGAATTTAAGAACTAGATGTTGTGATTTGGTTGAATTCTCTTAGGGGGTGTTTACTATTTCTGCAGGTATGCTTTTAGTAGGAGTTGTTTTTTCCGTATTCATGCTTTCTTTAACAAGTAAAAGGGTGCGTTCGGAAGAATAGATTGTATATAATATGGGATAGCTACACGGGGAAGGGGTCTCCGATATAGTAATCAGGGAAAACACGATGCTTATGCATCGTGTTTTATTTTTGTCTAAAAATACACTTTTTCGCTTCCTCATTTTTCTTTTATGTTTTGATTTTTCATGTTTTTGGATTTCTTAAGTTTGATTTAAGGTTGATTGCGTATGATACCACCATGGAAGCAAGAAATCGGAACTGAATTGCCACCCATTCCTTCGACGATGGAACAGGAAGGAAGTGGAAAGAACAAGGAGCAAGTGGTAATTCTTTTCGACTATGAATAGAAAGATGAGGTAATGATTAT
>JAILGS010000078.1 GCA_024696615.1 Lachnospiraceae bacterium | reverse complement strand
CCACGATGATTAAGATCACTTCGATCACACCCATTCCCGCATTATCCTGGAAGGTATTAAGAAAATGATTCTTCGCTCTGGTAGCATATAATTTGGCCATCTGAAGCATATGCACTCCTCCTTTCTTCTTAATCTTTATTCTCAAAATTCCATCTCCCATGAAGACTCCCATAGGAGTCTTTTCACTTAGAAGAGTATCCCCCAACCAAGTTAAAACGCCTGTAGAGCTGGAATCATGACAATCGCCATAACGATCCCCAACATAAGGATCATGGGAATTAAAAGCTTCGTTCCTGCTTCCTCCCCTAATTTTTTAGCCAGACGCTTTCGATTTTCGAAGGCTTGAAATGCTTCTTCCTGAAGCATACGAGCCAGGCCTTTCGCGCCTTTTTTCACATTCTGTTCTAACAAAGCTCCCAGTTTTAAATATTCATGCACATTGCAACGTTTCCCGAAGTCCGCATAGGCCTTGGTCTCCGAGATTCCCCCCTGCATTTCATAATAGGTAAGCTTCATTTCCTCATAGGCATATCTGTTTTCTTTCCCCAGACTGCACTGTTTCTCATAATCCTGAACAATCTTTCCCCAGGCGCTACGAATACTCATTCCCGCCCCGGAAAGGATATTTAGCTTGGACACAATTTCCGAATAATCCAGAAGCATCTGCTCCTTCCGCTCCTTCATGCGCTTCTTCACATCCGCATCCATTCCAAGAAAGATGGCCACTGCACAGGAAAGCCCTAAAGCCACCATCAGATACCCATCCTTCGTGGTTCCTAAGCGGTAGGAAATCCCCTCCTCCTGGAACATTTCCGGAAGTGCCAGGGCTTCTTCATGAATGGAAGCTTCCTCCTGCTCCTTTAGATAACGCTCCAAGGAAGCAAGAAATGCCTCCTCCCGCTCATATAAGGGGGAAAGAATTTGAACAGAATATTCGATGGCATAGTCATACTCCCCATAGGAGAGCGTAGCTAACAGTTCCACCCGTTTTGCTTCCGCTGGAGCCATAAGTCGATTTTCCACATGCCCATCCAGTCCAAGAACTTCCGGGTCCGAGGACATCCAGTGAATTTCAATTCCGTATTGCTCTAATTGATCCGGTAACACTAAGTCCTGTCGCACTTCGTCCAAGGACGGATTATCTCCAAGGATCAGGGAAGGAAGCTCCTCCTCCGCTAAGCGAAAGGATTCCATGGTTTCCTCCAGAGTATATTCCCGTTTTCGAACCGAAACATCCAGCCGATTCCCATTGGCATATAGTTCATAATTGGTTGTTTCTTCCTGCAATGGCCGAAACAGCCCCTCCTTAGATACCCTTCCCTCCATCATCATGGAAACACCATAGAGGCTTCCAAGTATGGCAGTCACGAAAAGCACCAGATATACATAGCTAATCCGCTTTAGATTGTAGAAAAACTCCGTCTCCTCTTTATTTCCCAAGGAAAGTCGCCTAAGATCCCGCTTTCGGCTACTTTTCGACAGACTAATTCCATGGGCTGCTAAAAACCGCAGCACCTCTGCTGCCACGGGATAGAACCGCTCCAATCCCCCCTCCCCGCTTCCGAAAGAGGAATTTCCATGTTTCTTTTTTCCATACCCCCATAAAACAAGGAGCAATAGCGCCATGGGGCCACATAATAGTAGTAACACCATCTTCCTTCCTCCCTACATCTCAATCCGCACGATGCGATCCGCAAGCATTCCCGCAAGCACATACACCACCAGACAGACACTCATCACGATCCAACCAAAAAGAGAGCCATACAGCGGCGCAATAAACTCATAGGAAGAAAACCGAAGATATCCGATGATGGCAAATGGCATGAAATTCATAATCCGCTGCTCCATCTTCTTGCCACTGATCATCACTTCAATCTCCTCCGCCACTTCCATCTTGTCGCTTAGTTGACTGGCGGTTTTTCCAATAATTTCCACTAAATTTCCCCCGCTTCGCTTGGCATAATAAAACACATCTGCAAAATACTTAGCTTCCTCGATGTCCACCCGCTCCGCCATGGAAAACATGGCATCCTCCACCTTCTCATTCACCTGCAGCCGGTTTTCAAGAAGTTTAAACTCCTCTACCACACTCCCCTGCTCCCCATATAGGGTGATGAGCTCCCCCGTGGCCTCATGAAACGCATTTTCCACGGAATACCCCACGGACAGGGCAGAACTAATAGCAAGCATTCCATCCCGAAACTGAGCCCGAATCCGAAAGAGACGTTCTTCCCTTCGCCGCAGTCCTCCCCGATGCAAATGTATTACCAGATAGGGGGTAAGCAGCAATCCGGCCCATATGGAATCATAAAAAAGAAATCCCGTAATCCATAAGAGCAAAAACCCCCGGGCCACTTCCTGCCACCACTGTGCCCTGGTATACTCCCTTCGCAGACAATAATTAGAGAGAAATTCCCGCATTTTGAAGTTTTTCACGTGCTCTTAGCTCTCCTTTCTTTACTAATGTTCCCTGAATAACTCCATTCACTTCCTTCTTTTCCTGAAATTCATAGAGGGGATGGAGCATAATCTCCCCCTCCACCACATCCCCCACTTCCATGATGGAGAGCACTCGGCGGCTCTTATCCCGCATGCGTCCAAGATGTACGATAATATCCAGGGCCGATGCAATCTGACTTTTAATGGCTGCTAAGGGAATATCCATCCCCTGCATGATCATGGTCTCAAGACGCCTGCACATATCCGCCGGGGTATTGGCATGCCCCGTGGATAAGGAACCATCATGCCCACTTAACATCGCAGAGATCATATCCACTGCTTCCGCCCCTCGCACTTCCCCCACAATAATGCGATCCGGCCGCATTCTTAAGGAGGACTTAATGAGATCCCGTATCGTAATGGCATTCTCCCCCTCCACATTGGCATTTCGGGTTTCTAAGCGCACTAAATTCTCCACGGACTGAATCTGTAATTCCGCAGAATCCTCAATAGTAATCACTCGCTCATCCGAAGGAATGTAGTTGGAAAGTGCATTTAAAAAGGTGGTTTTTCCGCTGCCCGTTCCACCCGCCACGAAGATGTTGTAGCGAGCCCTCACTAGCTTTTCTAAAAACTGGGCAGCTTCCCGGGTGATGGACCCGTAAGATATGAGTTTTTCGATTGTAATAGGGGATTGATAAAATTTGCGAATGGTAATCGTTGGTCCCGCAAGGGCTACGGGAGGAAGAACAATATTCACTCGCGAACCGTCCGAAAGACGGGAATCAAGAATTGGAACGGACTCATTCACGATCCGATTGGAACGAGCCGCAATCTGTTGTGCGATATCTAGCAGACGGGATTCATCCTCGAAGGACTTCTCCCAGCGAAAAATCCGCCCCGCACGCTCATAAAAAATATCCCGGGGACCATTCACCATGATCTCCGTAATGCCATCGTCATCCACTAATTCCTGGAGAATGTCTAAGCGCCGTAAGCAGTTAAACACCTCTCTTGCGATGGCTTCTTTTTTGGCTAAAGAAAGATGATGGGTCGTAGAATAGCGAAGGATCTCATCATCGATGGCCTGCAAAATCTCCCCTTCGGGAATTTCCCGGGTAAGATCCATCTGCATCCGCACGGCCGCAAGAATGCATTTGCCCTCCTGGGTCATAGCGCCACCTCACTTACAAGCTGCCGCACGTAATTTCCCACCATGCCCCACTCGATTTTGTCGTAGGTATATTCCCCCTGGGCAAGGGCCGCATCCTGTGGCAAAGAAAAATAATGCAGGCAATCTAACACCGCTTCGTGACCGGTGGTGCGCATAAATTGATGGAACTCTTCAAGCTTTGCCTTCTCAAGCGCCTCCTCGGGCTCGGGCATAAAGATGGCATCCATCACTTCGAAGAAATTCCACACCTTATGCAGCAAGGTTCCAAGATCCACCACGATATAATCGTAATCCATCTGCTCCATGAGGTAATTGAAGAAATTCATCCACTCCTCTAAAAGAAGGTCCTCCACATCCTCCGGACAGTCCACAGGCGGCAGATAATCAAAGCCCCCAATATTTCCCACCATGGCCACAAGTCGCTCTTTTATGCCACCCATGCCCCGACGAAACATGTAAAGAAGCTCGGATAAACCGCCCTGGTTACTCCGAAGAAGACTGTGTTTCAGCCCCGAATACTCCTCTAAATTAATGTAGAGCACTCGATGGGTTTTGGCTAAAGCGCCGCATAGCCCCAGTGCAAATGTGGTCTTCCCACCACGTCCAAGAGGAGAGTATATGCTAAAAAGCTTACAGTTTTTGGCGCTTCGCCTGCCAAACTCCGGCTCCATGAAGGAATCATCCGAAATTTCTTTTAGGATTTCTCCGGCTTTTTGATATTTAAATACTAAGATGCCGCTATCTTCATGCCCCGCATCCAGTAAGGGTTCCTCCGTTAATTTAATGATCTTAATAGCAAGTAAGGAACCTCGATGGGAATCCACGAAATCCGCACTGGCTAACAGTACATCCGCCGTTCCCCGTTGAAAATATGCTTCCAAGGAGTCCATATCCGTAAAAACCATGATATCCATTGGGCTCTTGGACTTTTCCTGAATATAATTCATCAACCGGTAGGCATAGTTTTCATCCCGGTCGAAGATAATACAACTCTTTTTAATAAGCGTCTCCTTTCCATGTTGACAGCGCAAAAACCCCTTCGATCATCCTGGTGAAGAAGGACTTCCAAGGCACACTGCCGTTATTAAATTGCTCTACAATAAGGGAATTTACCGGACTCAGAACGAGTCCTAAAAAACTTGATGAATTCATTATAAATGTCTTAGAACAAAAATCAACCCCAAAATCTCTCGGTCACCCAGCCCACAGATTTTTTGCCATAAAAAAACACAAGATTTGGTGAGAAGCCCGGGGCTTTCTTTCACAAAATCTTGTGTTTCTATACATTTGTCACAAAATATAGTTTCAATTTTCTATTTGACGGGAATTTCTTCTCCTCCACCGCCTGTAACAAACCCGCCAGGCTCGAAGATTCCTACGGAATCTCCACCATGCACATCTTTCGCTCATCAAAGAGGGACATGTACTTAAATCCCGCCTCTTTCAGGATTTCGCAACCCTTCCTACTTACACAGCCCACCTGTTCCACCACATGGGCATCACTGCCCATGGTGATCACTTCGCCGCCTAAGCTTCGGTATAATTTTAGAAGATCCATGGTTGGCATAATATCGCCACAATTCCTGGCAATACCGGAAAGATTCACTTCAATTCCCTTGCCACGCTCAATCACCGTCCGAAATAGCTCCACATACCGATCCCAGTATAATGGATAATCCACCGTCACTCCCGTCCGCTCGAACACATAACGGCTTGGATAAGTTGGATGCGCCAAAATATCAAAATCATAATTTTTGGCAAGTTCTAACTGATAGCGCATATAGCTGTCATACACCCCGTGGTAATCCACTTTCGTGTAATCAAAATCATAACAATCCACATCATTCTCGATATTATGCACACTGCCAATGATAAAATCCAGAGGATACCGCTCCAAAAAAGCCCTGGCCTCGGCAGGATTCGCCTGGGGCTGACCAAGCTCAATGCCACGAAGCACCTTTAACTTTCCCGCATACTTTTCCTTGCAGGCACAAAGCGCCGGATACCATTTCTCGCAGTCCAAAATATAGCCATAAGCCTTGTCACTAAAGATATCCATGTGGTCCGTAATAGCGATTTCACTAAGCCCACGCTCGATCGCCTTCTGACAGATGTCATCCAGCTCCTCCTCCGCATCAAAGGAAAATTTCGAATGCATATGATAATCAACGAACATACAATCCTCCACTTATTCTACCGGCTCCAATACTTCCACCGGCGCCAACAACTTCATTCTCTCCATCCATTCCTTATTCCACCGGCTCCACCATATACACCGGCATACCATACTCAAAAAGATATGTCACCTTGTAGGACTTCTCCCCATTGAGATTGGACACATGCTCTAGCACCCAATCCAAGGTGTACCGTGGATCCAGACTTAAATCCTCCGTCTTTCCATAGATACGATTTTCCACAAAAAGAAGGAATGGCCCATCCACCGGTGCCTGTCCTTTAGGAAAATCCACCTGATCATTATAGAGGATCCAACGGTCCATCCCTGCAAATGTAAAATAAGCCTGCATCATGGTCCAGTTCTCATATCCATAAACAACCACCGGAGTCTTGGCAAAATCATGCTGTAAGAAATACTCATAATCCAGCTGCTTTCTGGTGATATCCATATATCCACCCACGGATGGATCCTTCGTCATATTGGTATTAAATATAATCACCACAAGGAATAAAAGCACACATACCCGACTTCGTAAGGAAGAAGAGGTTCCATCCTTGAATAAACCGCTACTAAAAAGTCCTTCGGCAAGGATCTTCGCTCCTTCCACCAGAAGAATCACAATACTAATATAGGCCGTTACTGTGGCAATATAAAAATACCGCTGACTCACATAGTACACCGGGGTTACATGCTGGCAAATAATGCAATATAAGAAAGAAGAGCAAAGATTTACCAGAATAAATGGCATGCATGGATTCTTCTTTTTCCAGGTCAGATACAGACAACCAAGTAAGATTACACATCCTGCAGGCGCCACATAGCGGGAGAATACTGCTTCCGGAATCCAGGTAGTAATGGCTTTCCATACTTCTAAAAACATCCCCTTAAAATCCAGGGCTGTGGAAAGAACTTCCTTTCCTGCATATCCGCCAAACATATGCTTTGGCCAGCGAGGCCAAAGAGCGGTGGCAATTCCCACTGCAATGATGGATACCGCACCATGCCATAAAAGAGGACGAATCTCCTTCTTTCGAAGACAATCGATCCCATAGAAGAAAGCAAAACATACCGCATAAACTGCAAAATAATAATGAGTTAAAAATCCGCCCACCGTAAGAAGACAGATCATCACACGAAAAACAATACGCTGCTTTTTCGTTAACGTATCCTTCTCACACATCAAGCGGTACATCACATAAAGATACCAGATGGCCCAGGTACACATCATATAATACATGCGCACCAACATCAGATTCGTAATTAATCCCGGTGCACTCACTAACGCCACCGTACCAAAAGCTGCCACCATAGGCTTCTTTAAGATCCGATATAATAACGAATAGGCACCGATCACTAAAAAGATGAGGCATAGGAAATTCACCGAGAGTCCAACATATTTGCTCACATGCATTCCCCAAAGACAGCTGATCACATGAAATACTGTAAAATAAATAGGTGGATGCTCATCATAATACACGTTTTTTAGCATGGTAACGGGATCAAAACCCTTCTCCGCTGCAAAATCGCTGATCACATCCTCCTTCGTATACCACGTTCCCGGTTCAAAGTGCACTCCCACACCATCTTCCGAATTGGCAGTAAAATAAGAATAGATTTCATCACAAAATCCCATCGTTTTATACTGACTCCAGTAAAAAAACAGTCCCACAGAACAAAGCAGGGCAAGCATTAACCCAATCTGTGGAAAAAATTTACTCTCCGAAATCTTCCGAAGAGCATCGGATAACTTGGTTTTCATGGTCTTTTTCTCCTTAAAAAAACCCTATCATGCTGACACATGATAGGGTCATGATTCGTATAACTAGCCGCTTTCACACCCGTCGTACTTATCCCCAAGTACTAACGCATATGCATTGGCTTCTTATCCTCGATTTCCTTACGAAGAGCTGCAATCTGCTCATCGAACTCATTCAGACGGGACTCGTAAGCCTTTAACTTAGACTTTCCACCCGCATCCTTCGAACGAATACGACGCTCCACTGCATCAATCTCACTGGAGTAAGAACGAAGCTTCTGATCACGCTCGTCAATCTTCTGATCCAGATGATCGATCTCTAACTTCAACTGCTTCTTTTCATTCATCTGCAGTACACCTAAGTTCGCCATCTGACCGGCCTTCTCGGTACGCTCTTCACGAAGGTTCTCCAACTCGTCGGCAAGGGACTTCTTGTTACCAAGCAGGGTCTCAAGATATCTCTCATCCTCTTCCTGCTCTGCAATCTTTCCGCCAACTTCTTCCTGGAAGGCCTCGTATTCTGCACGAACACCTGCCTGCTCCTCCGTTAACTGATCAATCTTAATATTCGTATTCACTACGAATTCACTATACTCTGCCTCTAAGCGCTCATTCTCGCGACGAATCTTCTCTGCTTCTTCTGCAGCTGCACGACGCTCTGCCTCTTCACGCTCTTCACGCTCACGACGTTCACGTTCCTCACGTTCTCTACGCTCACGCTCTGCACGAAGTTCCGCTTCACGACGTTCACGCTCCTCGCGCTCTTTTCGTTCACGTTCTTCTCGCTCAATCTCAATCTGGATTCTACGCTCTAATTCATCATGAATATCATCCCAGCGAGTTAATAGATTCGCTGGACGATCAGAACCTACCACCTTATAGGTGGCTCCACTTGGAAGAGCAAATGTGGTATATGCCTTCGTTGCGAACTTCGTCACATCATCAATAATACGCTCCACAATCGGCATCCAGATTCTCTCATTACCACAGATCTTAAAGATATCTTCAAATGCATCCAAAATCAAATCGATGCAATATCCATAATCTTCACAATAATCTTCCAACTCGTGTACCGTCTCCACGAAAATTGGATCATTCTCATCTACGAACTTCTCTGATTCAAATTCATCCTTAAAATCCGCAACTCTTCTACGATGCTGGGATTCTAGCTCTTGAACAGCTTCTTCCACTGCAGAAAGTGCATCTTCAAACATGTACACAGATTCACGACTGTTCTGATGTCCCTGCTGAGCAAGGATGTTTAATGCATCCACCATGCTAGCGACTAAAGCTTCACTATGGAAACCATAAGTTGCTGCCAACTGTACATTCTGCTTCGCATGACGCAGACCACGATCGAATACATCGCGATATGCCATACTTCTTGTAGTGTCAATGTTCTTAAGAGATTCGTCTAGATTGACAAGAAAAGTTATTTGATTGTTAGCCTCAAACTCCGACTTATTATGCTGGGCCATCGTTCTACACTCCCTCTCTTTTGCCTTTAAAGCAGGCTTTCTTGTAGAATTCCGGTGTTCCATCCCATTCCATGAAACAAGAAAAAACTTCCTGTAAGAAGGAATAAAATCAGTGGAATTTAACTCACTGTATACACCTGGATATTTTACGCAAATTTAATTATATATCAAAAATAAAATTCAAACAACAAAAAAGACTTTTCAACAGAATTGTTAACAAATTGTTAACATTTGTTCCTAAATATAGGCAATCTGCACGAAAACTATAACAAAATATAGTTTTGACTAATAATCTTCTTCCAGCACCGAAAGCTCTAAAAAATCAAAATCGATGGTTTCCACAAAATTATCCTGATTAAAACGGACCGTTCCATGGCGTTTAAATTCATTAATATTGGCCTCAAGCCATACCGGAGTGGCTAAATCCAACTCTCTGCA
>JAILGS010000049.1 GCA_024696615.1 Lachnospiraceae bacterium | reverse complement strand
ATCTCCAAGTACCAGGGCAACACAGTCCTTGCCAATAAACTGTTCTCCAATGATGAATGCATCCGCAAGTCCTCTTGGACTCTCCTGCACTGCATAGGAAAAACTCATTCCAAGCTGACTTCCATCCCCGAATAATTCTTCGAATACAGGAAGGTCTCTTGGGGTGGAGATAATGAGCACCTCACGGATTCCTGCCAACATCAGGGTGGATAATGGATAGTAGATCATGGGCTTATCATAAATCGGCATAATCTGCTTACTGATCGCTTTTGTTAATGGATATAATCTGGTTCCTGAACCACCAGCTAATATAATACCTTTCATCGTTGCCTCCATGGTTTTCGTATACTTACGCACAATTAATAGTATTATATCCTATTTACCTACAAAACTCAACTTTTACCCATATAAGAAAAGCCACCCGGATGGGTGGCTTAGAAAGTTTTTCATCGGAAAGAAGTATTCCCTGGCTTCTAGAATCGAAAATATAAAAATGGATTATAGCTGGCATCCACAATGTATGCCACGCTAAGAAGGAATAGGGCCACAAGAAATCCTGCCTGCAATACTTCCATCCACACTGCACCCTTCGGAAGATGGTCCCGTCCCCAGCGCATTCCAAACCGTCCCATACGAAGTGGAAGTCTGGTAGCTCCAAGAAGTGTAATTCCTAAAAGCATTCCATAACTTTGCAGAAGATAGAGAAGATGGTCTCCCACTCCCCCGAAAAGGAACATGGACTGAATATAGGAAAGACCGAAGGACAAATCTTCCCAGGCAAAGATCACCCAGCTAAGGAGTACCACCACCATGGTATAGAGATGGGGAACGATTCTTCCCCATCCTCGAAAGCGGTTTAAGATCCCAAGAAGGAAGGTCTTTTCTAATACCAAAAAGAAGCCAAAATATAAGCCCCAGCATAAAAAATTCCAACTTGCGCCATGCCATATGCCCGTTAACGACCACACAATCAGAATGTTACGCATTTGTATAAGTAAGCCGTGACGATTTCCGCCTAAGGGGATGTATACATATTGGCGAAACCACTGTCCCAGGGACATATGCCACCGTCTCCAAAACTCCGTGGCAGAGGCCGCTTCATAGGGGTGATCGAAGTTTTCAAGAAAATGAAATCCAAACATCCGCCCCATCCCGATGGCCATATCCGAATAGCCGGAAAAGTCATAATAAATCTGAAGGGCAAATGCCAGAATCCCAAGCCACCATAGAAGCCCCACCTCCTGACTGGCACCGCCATCCGCTAAAAAGAGGGCCTGCACCTGCTCCCACAACATTCCAATATTATTGGCAAGAAGCACTTTCTTCGAAAGTCCCAGGATGAATCGGGTGGCTCCTTCTGAAAAATCCTGAAGACTCACCTTCCGGTGCTTTAATTCCTCGGCAATGGTCTTATATTGCACGATGGGTCCCGCAATTAACTGGGGGAACATGGCCACATAGCAGCCAAAATCCAGAATATTTTTCTGTGCCTTCGCATCCTTTCGATACACATCGATGGTATAGGACATGGTCTGGAAGGTATAGAAGGAAATTCCGATGGGAAGCGCCACCACTTTGGCATATTTAAAGAAACCAAGCAGGGACAGATTGATGATCACGGAGGAAGCCACCACAAGCTTTGCCGAACCACGTTTCCCCTTTCCTAAGAAATATTCCACCAAAAGTCCATGGGTATAGTCCACCACGGTGGAAAAGAGCATTAACAGCACATATACCGGCTCTCCCCAGGCATAAAAAAAGAGACTGGATAAAAAGAGGATCAGATTCTGGATCCGCACCTTCTTCTCACGAAAGAAAGCCATCCTCGAAAGGATGGCTGGAATCGTTACATATAGGATTAAAACGATGGGGAAAAATCGAAACAAGAATAATAAACTACTAAAAACCATACCCCTACTCCTGTACCTGGTTACTCTTACAATTGCCTATTGCTGCAATTCGGAGGCAATAATGGCAAGTGCCTTCTGATTCTCGGAAATTAAGGTATCCATCTCCAGGGCTGCAAGCTCCTCCTGGGATTTACTACCAGCCTGTGCCATAGCCTCCGTGGCCGTATTCGCTCCAAGCTCCACCAAAACCACATAATTTCCATAGGAAGCAATCTCTGCTGCCTGGATCTTTACAATCTCTTCATCCGTCGCATCAAAGTCTCCCAACACCTGATCCCGATAAGCATTTAAGGCATCCACAATTTTAGAAGCATTGCCCTGTGTGGCTTTCATAATGGCAATCTGATCCACTCCAAGGGAAGGATCCGTGGTGCGATAGATAAATTCCTCCACCAGTTCCTCTGACACGCCAAGATTGGATAGAGAATCCATGGCAATGGATGGCCAGTAATGTTCTCCAAGTTCAACCTTTAGCCGACCCTCAATATAGTCCGTACCAAGGCTGTCCCGATAAGAAACATCGGGTGCACTTGTCACCACATCCGGATCCACCGTGTAGGAAATCCACTCTTCCGTCATTTCCACCGTAGGAACCATGATCATGGACTCCTCTTCCTTCTTGCCACAGCCAGCCAAACTTACCGCGAAAAGCCCCAGGACTCCCGTAAGAAGCACTCGCTTTCCCTGCACTTGTATTGTTTTCATTCCATGCATCCTTCTTTCTCCAATCCGTCCGCCAAAAAGACCATCGAAAATCCGTACCCCATCTACTGTTTCACAGATTTTAAATATTCCTTCCAGATACTAGGCATACATAACAGAAGCATTGGATATAGCTCCAGACGTCCTGCCAACATATCAAAAATCAGCACATATTTCGTCAACACACTCATGTGACTAAAATTCATGGTAGGTCCCACCGCATTAAAACCAGGACCCATATTATTTAAGGTGGTTAACACCGCACTAAAATTCGTCTCAAAATCATATCCATTCAAGGACACCACAAAAAGAGAGCATCCAAAAATCAGCGTAAAGGTAAGAAAATATACATAAGTGGCATGCACCGTTTCAGAACCCACGCTCTTATCGTCCATCTTAATATTCTGCACACGCTTAGGATAAATATAGAGCCCAAGTTCCTTCTTGATCGCCTTCAGGGCCGTAATAATACGGGACACCTTCAGTCCGCCACCGGTACTACCGCCGCAGGCACCAATAAACATCACAAGAATTAACATCATCTTGGCCGGTGCCGTCCATAGATTAAAATCCACCGTAGCATATCCCGTGGAACTAATTAAGGAAGCCACCTGAAAGGAGGCCGCACGAAGGGCCGGTTCCATCTTCATTCCCGGAATATAGGTATATGCGAATACAAATACAATGGCAACCACCACGATTCCCCAATACACTCGCACTTCTTCCATGGAGAAAGCTTTCTTGGCCTTCCCGAATATGATTAAAAAGTAGGCATTGAAGTTCACCGCAAAGATTAACATAAAGATGGTAATCACCCACTGCTGATATGCCGTATAATCCGCACAGCCGGAATTTAATACACCAAATCCACCCGTACCCGCGGTACCGAAGGTAATACAGATGGCATCAAACATCGGCATCCTTCCTGCCAGAAGGAAGATAAATTCAATGACCGTAAGCACCATATAGATATAATATAGAATTCTTGCGGTATAACGTACTCTGGGAACTAATTTTCCCACCACCATGCCCGGGGATTCGGCACGCATTAAATTCATGTTGGATCCACCCGTCATGGGAAGGATCGCTAACAAGAATACCAATACCCCCATACCACCAATCCAGTGGGTAAAACTTCTCCAAAACAGCATGCAGCGAGCAAGCGCCTCCACATTGGGAAGAATACTGGAACCCGTGGTAGTAAATCCGGATACGGTTTCAAAAAAGGCATCCGTAAACTTAGGAATCTGTCCACTTAAATAGAATGGCATACATCCAAAGAAGGACATAAAGACCCAGCTTAGAGCCGTAGCAATACAACCTTCCTTAAGATAGAATACATTACTTTCAGGTTTGCATCGTAGCAAAAGATATCCTGTGATTAAGCACACCGCCGCCACTGCCACGAACCATAAACCGCATTGTTCCTGATATACCAGGGCTACCAGAATCGGAAAGCACATTAATGCCGCCTCAATCCGAAGAACATGCCCCAGAATAAAACTAATCATTTTTGTGTTCATGCTAAAATATCCTCAATATGATCCAGTCCAAGATTGGCCGTTACTACGATCACCCGGTCATTGGCTTCAATAACACTGGAGCCTCCTGGAATAATCACTTTACCCCGATGGAAAATCAACGCGATCAGGGTATTCTCCTTAATCTTTAAATCCATCAGCTTCTTTCCAATAATCTTCGAATTCTGGGAAACTCTAAACTCCACCGCCTCTGCCTGAGCATTAAACAAATGATACAGAGTCAGTACATTACTCTTATATTTTTTCGAATCCCTCATGGCACGCACATAGGCCACAATCACTTCCGACGTAATATAACGAGGATAGATGACACTACCAAGATCCATGGAATCAATCACATCCCGGAAGGAATTTCGGTTAATCTTGGTGATTACCTTGGCCTTGGACACATGCTTGGCATGCAGGGTTAACATCACGTTCTCCTCATCGATGCCCGTTAATGGAATAAAGCTCTCCGCCTCTTTTAAACCACTTTCCATGAGAACGCTCTCATCCGTTCCATCGCCCTGGATGATCACCGCATTGGGGAAATTCTCGGAAAGTTTCCGACACTTCTCCAGATCCTTCTCAATAATCTTTACCTGAATTCCACTATTCATCAGGTTCTTGGCAAGATACATGGCGGAACGACCACCACCCACGATCATGGTATCCTTAACGGATTTGGTATCAAAGCCCACACTCTCTAAGAATTCCTTGGTATGCTTTCTGGTACCGATGAAGGAGATCTGGTCCCCGGAATGCAGTACAAATGCGCCCGAAGGAATATGCGCGATGCCATCGCGCTCCACTCCGCAGATTAGCATATGGAAAGAATGCTCCCTGGCGATGGTAGCAATGGTCTTTCCATCCATCACATTATTCTCCGGAATTTTAATCTTAATCAATTCTGCCTGAGCATGCATAAAAGTATCAATCTCTAAGGCTGTTGGCAGTGTAAGAACACGGGTGATCTCGTTGGCAGCTTCCTGATCCGGATTAACAATTAACGCAAGTCCCAATCGCTCACGCAGATAATCCGCTTCTTCACTATATTCCGGCGTACGTACCCGGGCAATGGCTGCACAGTTACTTTCACGCTTGGCCACCGTACAGCACAGAAGATTTAATTCATCGGAACCGGTAACGGCTATAATTAAATCCGCTGTATCAATTCCCGCTTCCTGCAATAATTTTAAACTGGCACCATTGCCAGCATAACCCATTACATCATAGGCATCGGATAGGGTCTGAACCGCACCTGCATTCTGGTCGATGACGGATACGTCATGTCCCTCCGCGCTAAGTTCCTCCGTCAGTGTGGAACCCACCTTACCACATCCGACGATAATAATTTTTAAACCCTTCTGATTGGATTTCTTATCATTTCCTAACATAACTCTTCTCCACTTGGTTTATTGCTCACACATACACATCCATTATAGCCTTTTTACGTTAAAATTTCATCATAAAAAACACTCCCCAGAAAATCCCCGGGGAGTGCCTTCCATATTTCCATATTATTTTAGTGCGTCATCGCACAAATGTACCTGTGCGGCTTCACCATCTTCTACCCGAATATAAACCTTGGAAACCTGTTTCACACTACCATCGATTTCCAGATCATAGACCAGATGTACTTCAATCACATCCTCCGATTCTTCATACTGAAATTCTGTGGTATGCATGGTAATCGCAAAAGTTCCATTCGGTGTTTCATAGGTTGTAGTCTTAGGAAGATTCAATCGAAAACATAATTCCGTCTTTACTGCGTCCTTTCTGTGGATTGCCACTTCTTCCGGAGATAACTTGATCAGGCTCTTCACATCCGGTTCACCATCCATCAAGGACTCGTAATATTGCACGTAATATTTTCCTGCCCGCTTTCGACATTCACCGCGGCTAATGGTTTCCACAACACCCTGGTCCTCGCCGTCAATCAATTGTTGTCCACGAATTGTAATTAATACATCTTCCTTCATGAATCTTTCTTCTACAACTTTCCTTCTGTTCTTAAGGCTTACTTACTATCCGCAATGGCCTTGGCAATACCACGCTCCTGGTTCGCAATATGATCGTGAATTGCCTTCTTGGCACGCTCCACATCTCCGATTTCGATATAATGAATAATATCATTATGCTCACTGATCAGGATGGAATGGCTACGTGCATCCTTAATATATTCCAGACGATAACGATACATCTGTTCCCGAAGATTGCTGATAATATTAATCAGACGACGATTGTCCGTCTGGTTATAAATCACATCATGGAATGCCACATCCGCATCCACGATGGTAACAATATCCTTGGAAACTACGGCACGCTCAAAATTCGCCTGTGCTTCCTTTAATTCCTTCAATGCTTCCGGGGTAATATGCTTGATGGCCAGCTCTACTACCAACTCTTCCAGAGTTACTCGCACTTCCAGAACATCCTTCATATCCTTTTCTGAAATCGATGCTACTACAGCACCCTTTCTTGGGATCATATTTACCAGACCCTCTAACTCTAATTTACGAATGGCCTCACGAATTGGTGTACGGCTAACTCCTAACTTATTCGCAAGAGCAATCTCCATTAAACGCTCGCCCGGTTCCATTTCACCCTTTAAGATTGCCTGACGCAAGGTGTTAAATACCACGTCACGCAGCGGTAAATACTCATCCGTTGTCAAAATAGTCAAATTATCCTTCATCACGTACCTCCAATGTCTTCACACTGTCTTTTTTTGTTAATTATTTCTAACTACTCATCCATACCTGCATTACTGCGCTGGCGAATATGGGGTCGTCACAAAACATTCCTTGGTATAACATTTGCTAAGGATCTTGTAAGCACAATGCTTGGCTTTCGCCTCATCCGTGAAGATGCCAAATACAGTCGATCCAGAGCCTGTCATCAGAGAACCTTGCGCCCCTTCTGTCTTCATGATGTCTTTCAATTCAGTAATTACGGGATAGGCTGGTAGAGTTACCGTTTCAAGTACGTTGGCTAAGCGTGTGGTAATTCCCTCCAGATCCTTTCGGTCCAGTGCTTCAACCATTCCGTCAATATCGGGATGGTCTGTTAGCTCGTTCAGTTTTAGATTGGTATAGACAAATTTAGTAGAAACGTCTATTGGTGGTTTCGCTACCACAATATAGCAGGATGGCATTCCTGGAAGTTTCGTCAGGATCTCACCGATTCCTTCGGAAAGTGCAGTTCCCCGCATAATACAAAAAGGGATGTCCGCTCCCAGAGTTACGCCCCGCTCCATTAATTCCTTCTGACTCAGTCCTAACTGGAATAACTGATTGATTCCAACCAGGGTTGCAGCGCCATCACTGCTTCCACCAGCCATTCCTGCGGCCATGGGAATTCGCTTACGAATCATTAGATCCACGCCTTCTGTAATAGAAAATTCTTCCATCAATAACGCTGCCGCTTTATATACCAGATTCCGTCCATCCGTAGGTACTCCTGCATGATCACAGGAAATACGAATGCCAGGTCTTCGACTCTTTCGAATTCGAATCTCATCATGAAGGGACAGGGACTGCATCACCATCTTGACTTCATGATATCCATCCTCACGTCTTCTTAGTACATCCAGCCCAAGATTGATCTTGGCATGGGCTTTTAAGCGTATCTCATTCATAAGCTTTCGCGTATAGCGACCTCCAAATAATAATGTATACAAAATATAGTATAAAATAATTATTGTACTTTTTCAAGTACAAAATTCTTTTCCAAAAAAATTCCCAGGGGAGCTCCCCTGGGAACTGTAATTATCCTCATGAAAAATTACTTGGATGCCTTCTTTCCATTCTTGGAAGAAGCCTTATTGTCCTTACTCATTTCTGCTAAACGAGCCTGGGACTTATCACGAAGCTTTTCGAAAAATCCCTTCTTCTTTGGTGGCTCCGTATTCTTCACGCCACCACGAACGGATTTTACACCCACAATATACATACCAGCAACTTCTACTTTCGCTTCTGCCTTCACTGGAAGATCATCAAAAATCTTACGATCTGCAAATAAGGTCATAACCTTCGGACCAACCTTGGCCTTTACAATCGGCATCTTACTGCCACGAAGCATCTTAGGCATCTGATCCATAACCACTTTCGGAAGATTCGCATCTTTAATCTTCATAATCTTCTTATCAATAATTAACATGGTCATAATCTGCTTATTCTGAGCAATGAGAGCTTCCTGCTCCTGATATTTCTTATAATTCTTCCATGCATATACACCAAATGCAACCAATGCGATGATAACAATCGCAAGGATAATCATCCAAAGTTTCATTCTTTCTTTCCTCCCTCGAAAGTTCTTGGTACTTTCTGAACACCAAATTTCATTCTACCTAAAAGCCTTGAAAAAAACAAGTTATTTTTCCATTAATAGGGCCTTGGCTTCTTCCTGATTCTTCGCCATGGTATCCTTAATAATTCCCTGCACATAGGCACCTAAGAATTTCTTCTGCTCCGGTTCTAATTCCGAAACCACAATTGGCTTGCCAAATTCCACTAATACCTTGGTCTTACGGAAGGTTGGCATATGAGCTTCAAATACTTCTGCCGTATTCATTAAAGTTACCGGAACAATCTTATGGCCGGACTTGGTTGCCACCTTAAAGCTTCCTTCATGGAATGGAAGCATCTCCTCCGTACGAACTCTGGTTCCTTCCGGGAAGATCATCAGGCTGGTTCCATTCTTTACCTGATCGATGGCTTCTAAGATGGTCTTTAATCCCTCTTTTACGTCTGCACGATTGATAAAGAGACATTTTACATAGCGCATCCAGCGATAGATAACAGGAATTCTCTTCATCTCCTGCTTTGCTAAAAAGCCGGTAGGATTAGGAAAATACAGATAGGATACCAGGATATCAAAATAACTCTTATGATTTCCAATATATACCACGGACTCATCCGTTGGAATATTCTCCACGCCCTTGGCCACAATGGTTACTCCCACCAGGCCATTGACAAATCGGAACACACTCTTAATAAATTTCTGAACAAAACGATCCTGTACTTCCGGCTTCTTTCTCCAGCACAGCCACATAAAGCCCCACATAAATGGGGAAATCACAATAATACAAGCCGCATACAGGATAAATATGATTAATTTAATCACTCCAATAATATATTTCATTCGCTACTCCATTCTTTTCCGGGATGATCCCTTCCTTTTCCATATGCAAGTATACCGAGAATGGGCTCTTCTGTCAAAATGATTCGCACCTTCCGAAAGCTTCCCTTCCCCATCCATTACTCTGAAAAATTCGCATCCGCATCCGAACTGGTATACCCTGCATCCGCATCCGAACTGGTATACCCCGCATCCGCATCCGTGCCGGTATACCCTGCATCCTGGTCCACATCCTGCCATCCACCAAAACCACCGGTGTTTCCCGGGCTTGGCACATCGCCGCCCACGGTGGTAGCATTCGTATCTCCTCCCATGGTGGTGCCTGCTGCATTCCCATCGCCGCCGGTGAACCCGGCATCTGCATCTCCTCCGGTGGTGGTGGCATTCGTATCGCTACCCACGGTAGTAGCATCTGCATCTCCTCCGAAATTTTCGGCGTTTTGATCCTCTCCTGAAACTCCCTCCTCCATAGGAAGGTCATTGTCCCAGATATCTGCTAAATCCGGTTCTCCCACTTCGTGCTCTTTTTCCTGCTCCATTAATAACCACAGATCCTTTTGGTTATCCAATTGGTCATTCTCCACCGCAGCTAAATCCACGATTTGATCAAAATTCTTAGGGGGGAGATCGCTATGCAGCTCCTCCATATAATTTTTCCAGATCATACAGGAAAGATTTCGGTCATGCACCGGAATCGTCATGGGATATTCATATCCCGTCCATACGGAGGTGGTGTAATACTGCGTAAATCCCACAAACCAATGATCCTTATTTCCATTGGTGGTTCCCGTCTTTCCACCGGCGGGGTGAGCCGTTAATTTCGCAGATTTACCCGTACCGATCTCAATCACATCCAACATCATATCCACCATTTGCGCGGAAGCTGTCTTGGAATAGACAAATAATCCTTCCCTAGGATCCCCGGCAATTTCCTCTTCTTCCTCACTTCCACCCACACTGTAGGTGATGGAAGTAACGCAGGTGGCTTTGCGATACTTTCCTTCATTTAAGAAGGTACAAAATCCTTCCGCCATTTCCTCCGTAGATACACCATAGGTAAATCCACCTAAAGCGGCGGAGGTATAGGATGCATCCATATACACCCTCTCAAATCCCATGCGCAGAAGGTAACTCATCCCCACCTCCGGGGTAAGATACCGATAAATCTGCCATGCGATGGTATTCTTGGATTTTACAATGGCCTCCCGAAGGGTAATCTGTCCACCATAGCTATCTCCTGCATTTCTCGGGCCATTGGCATTATACAGATCATATACCAACTCCTTGGTGGAATGCCCCTCATTTAAATAGGGACCATAGACATTTAAAGGCTTAATGGAACTTCCCGGCTGTCGGTAACTTTGATAAGCCCGATTAAATCCATATCCGCTTTGAATTTCATTGCGACCACCCACAATGGCCACCACATATCCAGTCTCATTATCCACAGTAACTGCTGCTGCCTGCAGAGGGTTTTCTTCCTCCAGATGAATGGAAAGTCCCGCACTGGCTGCAGTACTATAGGGGTTTGAAAGCACCACGGCGCCTTCCACCAACTGCTCCACTTCCTTCGCATAAGCATCATATTCTGCATCATAGGTACGAAGCACTGCATCCACATTCTTTTGAAGAAGAGCCTGAGCTCTTTGGTTGATGGAAGTATGAATCCGGTAACCACCGCTATACAACATTTGCAAGGATTCATTGTAAGCCGCTTCGTAAGCATCACGATATCGTGACTCGTCTTCCTCATTGATAAAATTATTCTGGAAGGAAAATCCCCGGGACTCCATAAGATATTCCACGGCGCAGTCCGTCACATAGGTATAGATGTAGGATTCCCCCGTAGTTTTGGCCGTGTGAGCGCTAAATCGCTCCGGCGTAAACTCCGTGACGAATGGATTCGCATCCTCCGTGGTGGTATATACCAAATACTGGATATTGGAAATCATCTGATTCTGGTACAGGGCTCCCACAATGCGCAAAGCCCGCTCCACGCAAGCATCCTCATGGAGGATGGGGTCATATTGGGATGGATTGTTGGGAATGGCAGCAAGGAAGATGCATTCCCCCTCCGTCAGACGGGAAACGTCCTTGCCAAAATATCCCCAGGACGCAGCGGCCACACCATAGTAACCGTTGCCAAAGTAGATATTATTCAGATAGTATTCAAGAATCTGATCCTTGGTATATTTTTTTTCCAAGGCCCTGGCCATGAAGGCTTCTTTGATCTTACGATCCCATTCCACCTCCTGGGTCAGATAAATATTTTTCGCTAACTGCTGGGTGATGGTACTGGCCCCCTGCACTATGGTTCCCGCATCATAGTTAGCAATGGCGGAACGCATCACTGCCATAAGATCCACGCCGGAATGGTGATAGAAATCCCGATCTTCCATCACCAAAAAGGCGTCCTTTAACATCTGAGGAATTTCCTCGCTGGTGGCATAGTACACATCCTCCGCTCCAGAATAGGTGAAGAGGATCTCTCCCCCATCGTCATAGACGATACTGGTGCGAAGCCTGGTAAAATCCTGGGAGGAGCCCGCTTGGACGATTTGCTCCGCCTCATTTTTTAACTTCCAGATCTTTTTTAATGCGGGATAGTATGCCCCCACAAAACAAAGAATCGTTAACAGAAGGATTCCGCAGATTGTAATCACAAGATAGCGAATTGTTTTTTTCAACCTGCGTCCCCCCTTACGTCATAGGTTTACTTCTTAAAACACCATGGGTCTTATTTCTTTAAACACAAAAAGAGATTGTCCCATTCAATGAATTTACGTACTGCAATCTCCCGGTCCAAGGTAACATCCTGTTCTAAGACCGGATCATAATATAGAATCTGGTCCGCCGTATAATCATAGATATAGACGAATTTATTCTCTCCCATTCTGGCTGCCAACACATAGCCCTTGCTTACATAGTACAGAGCCTGATCTAAATTAAGTCCCGCCAGATTATATTCATAATTCATAGGATCCACCGTTACATTGGCAGAATCCCATGGATAACGGAGAGTATCATACTGATACTTCCAGAGATAACGAGCATTGAGGTCTAATACCAGGCCTTCTTTTAAGGCAGCGCTACTGATCGCTCGCACAAGATTTCCGGTCTTTCCCTGCCACAGTCCCTTACCATAAATCATATATTGCCAAGGGAATACATAGTCATTAGCAAGCTCCATCTCCCGGTTATTCTCGTATTGGATCGCCTTCGAATAACGGATTTCCACTTCATCCAAATCTCCGGAGGAGGTAGGAATATTTAAATATACCTGCTTCTCATAAAGACTGGAGGTGACGATCTGGGTAAAGATGGAACCATCGGTAGCATTCTCATCCCTGGAGATGATCTGATCAATACTGGTGGTATCATAGCCTATAAAATCCCTGGCATCTTGGGCCACAGTACTTTCCACTACTTCCTCCCCGTCACTTGTTTCTAAGGATTTGGTAGTATCCTTTTCTTCCGCTTTCTTACTGCTTTCGTCGCTTACGCTGGTACTTTCACTTGCACCATCCACATAGATCTTCTTCACGCGATTTAAGGTCACTCGCATGCCTTCAATCTCTGCGGACTCCACATAGATGCCGCTTTCTTCATAAATCTTAGAAACCACGCTGGTGTCTTCTAAGATGACCACCTTATACATTGGATATACGGGTGTCAGGCCATCTCCCAATAGCACATCCTCCGGACGGATCAGTCCATAAACCAGATCATCCTCCAGATAGCCAATAATCTTCATATAATCCGTATCGGCACCGCTGGCATAACTCTTTCCGGTGATCACCCGCTCCGTATGATTGGTAAAATCAAATACCACGATTTCAGGATTTTCCTCGAATTCATGGTTTCGATGATAGGCAATTCGATCCCCGGATGCATTCACAGCATAGGTTCCGTCATAGAGGGAATCCGTAATCATCATGTACTCCCCGCTCACTAAATCGATGGAGTAAAGATACTGATTCACCTTAATAAAATATGTTTCATCGGATACATAGGACACATCTGCTACATTTCCACAGGCAATCCGATATGGCACATTTACCGGAATATAAATCCGCTCGTTTACCACATTGGTGGCATAATCATAGAAAAACAGGGAAATTCCCACCTCTCCGTCATGATCCCCACCATTCATGTAGCCCATCACGGAAAAATACACATTGCCATTGCCCTCCACCGAAATCAGCCGGATCTCATGTTCCTTACTGGTCTCGCGGCCGCTGTACTCCGCAGAAGCCGTAAAGGAGAACACATTGGTGAACATGTTGTTTCCACGATCATAACACCAAAGATTGCCCCCCATGACAAAGTAATTATAATTTCCCTTGCCATCCGACATACTCTCCACCTTCATGGAAAGGTCGCTTTGTACGCCAAAATCAATACGTCCACTGGTCTGCAGATCCTCATAAGCGTCGAATTTCTGATCCGCCCGGCGCTCGTAATCCATGAGGAAAATCTCGCCCCGGCCCAACTGTAGCTTATAATAATCCATCACCGTATAGGACTCCTGATCATCACTGGCGGTGGAAATCACCACATTATAGCCCAGGGAAATCTGTGCAAATGTTGGCGAAATATCCCAAATCACAGGTACAATATTGCCCTCCACCCGGGGTGTCAGGGTCCCCCAGCCAATCTGGGCACGGGTGGAATGAATATTCACCAGTCCAAAATTCGTATTATCCCCGGTATCATCCGGCTCAATCCACTGACTGATTGTGGACAAATTCTCCTTATTATAGGTCAGGGCATTAAACTGCATGCACCAGTTCACCATATCATCCACGTTTAATCCGCCTTGATAATAAATCCGCTCATAATAACGAACTTCCTGTCCACCGGTGGTATGAAGCACCACGGTCAGAAAATATTCCTTTCCTAACTCCACCATATTCTTTAGTTCCAAGGTGGCATTCACATAATCACTCTGGGTGGTCACAAGCTTGGAGTCCACCGCCGTATTTTCTAAAAGCTGCCCCGTCGCAATATCCCGCAGTTCATAGGAAATATCATGAATTCCTGCGCCATAGTCATAGAAGGAAATCATAAGGGTTCTGGTCTCGTCCATGGGAGTAATTCCCGAAAACATATAGGCCTCCCCCACGTCCTTGGTATAGCCATAGGCAGGGTTGATCAACGTTCCCTCCGGAGTCTGCATATACAGCACCGGCAGTTTGCTCACTGCAAATGTGGTATACATTCCCTCCGCTTCTTCATCTTTTTGTATAAAAAACGTTACCGTGATCATAAGCATAAAGATGACCGTCAGTATAATACTTTTCATCACATAGTAACGATCGCTGATTTCTTCCATAGTTATCCTCAATTTCTTCTGGCTTCTTTTCTAACTCTCAATTATAGCATAGCCCCCCATCCCCCGCAATTCAAGGGACCAAAAAAGAGAGCCCTGGAAAATTCCAGGAGCTCCCTTCTTTCGGAACGTTTATTTCTTGTCACTAAATGACATTCTTAACCCTTAACGGAGCCAAGTGCAATACCCTGTACAATGTACTTGGATAAGCAAATGTACACGATAATGACTGGGAAGATGGAGAAGGCAATCATACAATATACCTGACCCATATCAAACTTCAAGAAGTCCGCACTTCGTAACTGCGCAAGCAGAATTGGAAGTGTCTTTAATTCATCACTCTTTAAGATCAATGCTGGAGTAAAGTAATTATTCCAACTTGATACAAATGTGAAGATTGCCTGTACTGCAATCGCAGGCTTCATCAGCGGAAGTACGATGGTGTTAAAAGTTCTGAATTCTCCTGCGCCATCGATTCTTGCAGCTTCCACAATGGACAGTGGTAAAGTACTCTCCATATACTGCTTCATATAATAGAAGGTGACTGGAGCTGCAATCGCAGGAATAATTAATGGAATTCTTGTATCCATTAATTTCAATGCATCCATAAAACGGATAAATCCAAGTGCCGTTACCTGGGTTGGAATCATCATAACCGCAAGGATAAAGGAGAAGATGAATTTCTTTCCCTTAAAATCATATACATGAATTGCATATGCAGTCATGGTGGAAAAATAAGTTGTCAGGATTGCACATGCAGTGGAAATCAAAAGAGAATTCCACATACCGGACACTACCGGAATCGTTCCATGAATCAGATTATTCCAGTTCACCCCCAGCTGATTACTTGGGATTAATTTAAAGCCCTGTGATAATTCTGCATTGGAACGTGTTGCATTAATAAATAAGATATAGAACCAAAACAAGCAAAGGAATGAAAGAAAAATCAGAACAATATATGCAATTACACGTCTTGCATGGATTCCTAAGCCGCTGTTGGGATTCTTACCAGTGGTATTTTCTGCCATATCTTTCTCCTCCTTCCTTATTGCTTTGCTACCGCTTGCTTTTTCTTCTTAGGTTCACGATACATGAAACTATAGATGATCAAGCTAAGGGCACCGGTAATGATAAAGAGGATTACGGATAAGGCACCACCCATACCATAATTCTTACTATACAGATGTTCATTTAAGAACATAATGAGGGTCATGGTACTTTCCATTGGAGTACCAGCACCATCGGTTAAGATCTGTGGAACATCGAACATCTGAATACCACCAATTAAGGAGGTAATAATTACATAGATTAAGATTGGACGAAGAAGAGGAAGAGTAATCATGGTGAAACGCTTCCAGGAATTCGCACCATCCACTTCTGCCGCCTCGAATAAGGATACATCAATACCCATAATACCGGCCATCAGAAGAATTGTTGTATTACCAAACCACATGAGGAAATTCATCAGACCAATCAATCCGCGGGTGGCGATCACACTGGAGAAGAAACTAAAAGGCTCATCAATTACCCCCATACTCACCAGTAAGGAATTGATCGGACCGGTATCTGCGAATAATGTAAAGAACAGCATGGAAAATGCAGATGCCATAATTAAGTTTGGTAGATAGATAACGGTTTTAAAGAAACCACTTGCTTTCAATTTTAAACGAACGTCAGAAAACCACTGACCTAATAAAAGAGATACTAAAATCTGTGGAATAAATCCAATAATCCACAGAATGAATGTGTTTCCTGCATATTTCAGAATGTCACCATCCTGTATCAGTTTCACATAATTGTCCAATCCAACCCAATTAGGGCCGATGGTCTTAAGACCGGATCGGAAATTTTCAAAAAAACTATTATAGACTGTACTAATCAAAGGATATAACTGAAAAACACAATAAGTAATCAGGAAAGGCGCTAAAAAGATATAACCCCATCGATTGTACCTTACTACTTTCTTGTTATCCCTTTCGTTCTGGGAATTACTCATACCATCACTCCTTGTTACCCCAATAGAACACCGATTATATGTGACAAAGATTATAAAAGTCCCGATACTTTGATAATTTTTTGATTATTTAATAGAAAAAACAGACCTACCTCCCACCAAGGAAGGTAGGTCCGATTATTTTTCTATGAACCACATTGTGGCTTATGATCCTGCGTAATCCTGTTTCATGGAATATTCCATTACTCTACCTTTAATTCTGGATACTTAACTACAATCTTCTTCTTGAATAATGCAATAGCATCTTCCTTCGTAGATTGATTAATAAAGTAGTTCTTCATTGCATTCTGGAACTCTTCGTTACAGCCCTGATCATAAGGAGATACATTACTCATATCAACCTTCTCAGCACCCTCTGCAAGAACTGCATATGGATTCTGACCACCAAGGATTGCAACATTACCATCACTTGAGCTAGCAAGATCTGCTAATACGGACTTGCTGTTGACACAGTCTGCCTTCTTTACTGCAATATCCTTTAAGACGGTCTTATCCGTAGTCATGGTCTTCATGATATCGCTAACTAAAGTAGGGTTATCGGTTCCGGTTGCACCACAGATCCAGGTACCGCCCCAATAGTAGCTCTGAGGACCTACAACAAATCCCCACTTACCAGCTGCAGCAATAGAAGCCTTATCTTCAACACCGAGTGAGAAGTTAAAGAACCAAGCTGGTCCAAAGTAGCAGAATACCTTACCAGCTTCATACTTACCCTTGCCCCAGTCATCGCCCCAGAGGTCATAAGAATTCTCAGCCTTAGCATCAACCAAAGCCTTAGAGTCATCAACCCAAGCCTCGATATTCTCATCAATAACAACCTTGCCATCCACAACCCATGGAGAACTTACGTTGTTAGAGTATACACGATAGGTATCATTAGCAGAACACATGGTGTATCCCTTTGCCTGAGCCTTCAAAGCGGTCTCATTGAAAGACTTCCAGTCAGCAACTGCCTTCTGTACTTCTGCTGGATCATCTGTTCCAAGAACAGCCTTAGCAGCATCTCTATTGTAGATTAAACCTGCAGAACATGCCTGCCAAGAAAGACCCTTTAATACTCCGTTACTATCTGTAACGATATCCTTGGTATACTGATACTGATCAGCGATATCTGCATCTGCGATGCCTAAATCCTTAACAGCCATCGTATATTCAGAGTCCACATACTTTAATGCATAGTCTGCTTCAATTAAGAAGATATCGATCTTATCATCTGCAGCAGCCTTCTCCTGCTTTAATAAGGTCTCATCCAGATTATTCTGATATGCATTATCCTTATTAGGAGTGGTGTTCCATACTACCTTGACATCGCCAATCTTACCGGTAGCATCATCCACCTTCTCATATCCTGGATAGAATTCTACGACACGATCTCTAAATTCTTCATTCCATACATAAATGTTTAATACACTACCTTCTGCGCTTGTAGCTGCTGCAGTTGTTTCTGTAGCTGCTGCAGTTGTACCAGCTGGTGCAGCTGCGGTAGTTGCTGTTTCTGCTGCAGATCCACCACAACCTGCAAGAGATGCAACTGACATTACAGTTGCTAAAGACAATGCTAATGTCTTCTGAAATCTTCTCATTTCTTTTCCTCCTTTAGCCTAATAGGCTTGCTCAATTGTTGCGTTACTACTTGCTTCGTGAGTCTTATGACTCCGGCCTTTGATGTTTACGCAGGAATATTTCAAAGGTCATGTATCGAATCCGGGCCCTTTACCAATCTCCTACACATTCTTGCGCTTGGAGTTGATATCCTTCACGGATTCTCCTATTAAGACATTGCCTTCGATCACATAGGTTTCCCTTAAAGTGGTCTTAGGATGCTCAATAAGTTCAATTAATTTGCCTGCTGCAGTAGTTCCCATCTCGGTAGCTCCCTGAAGCAGTGTGGTGATTGTTGGCTCGTGGATCTTCGTATAACTGATGCCATCATATCCTACAACGGAGATATCATCAGGGATTCGAAGTCCTCTGCTTTCAATCAGGTTAATGCCGCCAATGGCGGTAAAATCATCTGGATACAGGATGCAAGTTGGTCGGTCTTTCAAATCCAGTAACTTCTTCGTACATCTTGCAGCTTTGTTAGTATCACGATATTTACATTCCATAATATATTCTGTTGGAATATCCAGTTCCAGTCGTTCTACACATCGATAAAAACTTGTTAATCGATCATGTGTTACCGAAGAATCCCCTCCGTGAATGTAAGCTATCTTTCGATGTCCCATAGAGTATAAGTATTCAACCAAGTCCCTAACGCCCTTAACGTTATCCGACATAACAGCAAGAGTATTATTGAAAACATGATCGATGGTTACAATTGGAATTCCACTTTTTACCAGCTCCACTACCTGGGGATCGTTGAAATCGATACATGCGATGATTACGCCATCGAATTGTCGATTCCTGCAAAACTCACTATAGGTAATCTTCTTATTACCGAAGCGATTGGTGATAAAGGTTATGGAATAACCCCTGCTCTCTGCTTCAGCTCTGGCCCCTTGCAGAACCGTTGCGAAATATTCATTGGTTAAACCACTATTCGCAGCATCTGCAAAAAGAACTCCAATATTGTAGGTCCTCTTTGTTTTCAAAGCCACCGCTGCCATATTGGGAAGATATCCCATCTCGGCTGCTTTCTCTTTGATCATTCTTCGGGTCACTTCGCTGATATCGCTATAACCATTAAGTGCTTTACTTACGGTCGCTACAGAGACTTTGCATTCTGCTGCTATGTCTTTTACAGATACCATATATAACCCTACTTCCATGTGAATATCCAAGAGGCTCGAAATTCAGTCGAACCCTACGAAATCAACTAAAATCTTGCATCTGGATACGTTAACAGTTACTTAATCGTTTTCGTATTTTTATCTTACATCAATTTCACTATAAAATCAACAGGATTTTCGAAATTTTATGTATCTTTTCACTAATGCATTGTCTAAACCTAGAGTACAAGCCACTTCTTTACATTGTAAATTCCTCGAAAATGTAACTAAATTTTTATCCTTGATCAATTTTTCGTATAAATTTCGAAATCGAATCCAAAATATGATTTTCGAAGCAAAACTTCCCCACAAAAAACATTTGCAGATGTAAGCGCTTACAAAACAATCCGCGTATTTTCCACATTTTCCGTCTTTTTTTCTACTTGATTTTACGTATGAAATTCTTTATAGTAATTGTATTAAAGTACGTGCAGGCGATACTTTATTTTTTGGATTTTTCCTAAATCGTTTTCGTTCGTCGAAACTGTATTGAAAGATTGGAGAAAAAAGAATATGAAATTTGGACATTTTGATGACGCCAAGCGCGAATACGTCATTACCACTCCTAAGACTCCACTCCCATGGATCAACTACTTAGGAAGTGAAAGCTTCTTCACCCTAATGTCAAATACCATGGGTGGTTATTCCTTCTATAAGGATGCAAAACTCCTTCGTCTTACCAGATATCGCTACAATAATATTCCTTATGATACCGGTGGACATTACTACTATATTAATGATGATGGCTGTGTATGGAATCCTGGTTGGCAGCCAACACGTACTCCTTTGGATGATTATAGCTGTCGTCATGGTATGGGTTATTCCGTATTTTCCGGTATGAAAAATAAACTTCGTGCAGAAGTTACCGCCTTTGTTCCTGTGAAGGATACCTGTGAGGTGCATAAGGTTACCTTAACCAATGAGGGAAGTAGCAAGAAGAAGGTGAAGCTCTTCTCCTTCATTGAATGGTGTCTGTGGAATGCCATGGATGATATGACCAATTTCCAGCGTAATTTAAGTATTGGTGAAGTGGAAGTCGAAGGTTCCACCATCTATCACAAGACGGAATATCGCGAACGTCGTAATCATTATGCTGTCTTTTCTGTCAATTCCAAGGTGGATGGATTCGATACGGACCGCGACTCCTTCCTTGGTGCTTATAACGGACTGGATCACCCGGAAGTGGTGGAAGAAGGTCAGGCAAAGAATAGCAAGGCTTCCGGCTGGGCTCCAATTGCTTCCCATCAGCTTAATGTGGAATTAAATCCTGGAGAAAGCCGCACCTATATCTTTGTTCTTGGTTATGTGGAGAATAAGGAAGAGGAAAAGTGGGAATCCCAGGGCGTGATTAATAAGAAGCCGGCGCATGAACTCTTATCCCGCTACGATAATGTGGAGAAAGTAGATGCGGCTTTGGAGGCACTTTCAAAGCATTGGGATCATTTGCTTACCAAGTTCTCCATTCAGTCCCAGGATGAAAAATTCGATCGCATGATCAATATCTGGCATCAGTATCAGTGCATGGTTACCTTTAATATGTCCCGTTCCGCTTCTTATTATGAATCCGGTATCGGACGTGGTATGGGATTCCGTGATTCCTGCCAGGATTTGTTAGGATTTGTTCATTTAATTCCAGAACGGGCCAGAGAACGTATTATTGATATTGCTTCCACCCAGTTCGAGGATGGTAGCGCATATCATCAGTATCAGCCTCTGACCAAGAGAGGTAATATGGATGTTGGTTCTGGTTTTAATGATGATCCACTATGGTTAATCGCAGGAACTGCTGCCTATATTCGTGAGACGGGAGATTTTAAGATCCTCGACGAGATGGTTCCATATGATAATGACGAAAGCAAGGCAACCACTCTGTTAGAACATTTGCGCAGATCCTTTAATTATACTTTGACTCATCTTGGTCCACACAAGTTACCGCTCATCGGTCGTGCGGACTGGAATGACTGCTTAAACTTAAACTGCTTCTCCAAAGAGCCTGGGGAAAGCTTCCAGACCACCGGTCCTTCCGAAGGTCCTGTGGCTGAATCCGTATTTATTGCCGGCATGTTCGTAAAGTACGGCAAGGAATATGCGGATTTAGTGGAGCATCTGGGACTTAAAGAAGAAGCAAAATCCGTTCGTAGCGCAGTAGAGACTATGAAGCAGACGATTCTTAATGCCGGATGGGATGGGGAATGGTTCTTACGTGCCTATGATGCCAACAGTAACAAAGTTGGTTCCCATGAATGCGAAGATGGCCAGATCTACATCGAGCCACAGGGATTCTGTGTTCTTGCCGGTGTGGGCTTAGAGACGGGAGAAGCCAAGAAGGCCATGGATTCCGTAGAAAAAATATTGGATACCAAGTACGGTATCGTTCTTCTACAGCCAGCTTATAAGGATTACCACTTAGAATTAGGAGAAGTTTCTTCCTATCCAGGTGGCTATAAGGAGAATGCGGGTATCTTCTGCCACAACAACCCTTGGATCACTGCTGCAGAAACGGTGATTGGCGATGCGAATCGTGCCTTTGAAACCTATACCAAGATTTGTCCTGCTTATATCGAGGACATTAGTGAGATTCATCGTACGGAGCCATATGTATATTCACAGATGATTGCCGGTAAGGATGCCGTTCGTCATGGTGAAGCGAAAAACAGTTGGTTAACTGGTACTGCTGCTTGGACCTTCCTTTCCGCATCCCAGTTCATCTTAGGTGTACGTCCAGCCCTTGATGGTCTTCAGATTGATCCATGTATTCCAGGTCAGTTCAAGGAGATTTCAGTAAACCGTGAATTCCGTGGAACCAAGTATCATATCACCATCAAAAATGACCATGATGCCAAAAAGGGTGTGAAGGAATTAATCGTCAACGGTAAGAAAGTGGAAGGCGATATTATTCCAGTATCCTCCGATGCAGAAGTGGATGTAGTTGCCATTATGTAATTATTATAATTTCATATTATATAACAATGCCCCGAAAGCTTGCGAGGAAGCCTTCGGGGCATTTATTTTTTTACTCATTTATTGGGGAACCACTTTTTTAATGGCCCAGAGGGAACATTCCTCCACACATTTGCCACAGCCATTACAGCGGTTTAGATCGATTTCCAGATGGTCATCCACCACCCGGATGCAATGCAGGGGACAGGCACTGATGCAGCGACCGCATCGATTACATCGTTCGGTTTTAATCTGATAAGGAACACTCTCTTCCATACTTTCCCCTTCCCGGATTGGATTCACGATCCTTC
>JAILGS010000101.1 GCA_024696615.1 Lachnospiraceae bacterium | reverse complement strand
TTCATTGTTTACAAGTGCAAGCATGATAACACCGAAGGTATCCTGGAGCTGTGTATGCTTGTATAACTGGTTTAAAATTACGTTTGGATTTACGTCTTTTCGTAATTCAATACAAATACGCATACCCTGACGGTTGGATTCATCACGAAGATCCGTAATTCCCACAACCTTCTTATCACGTACCAGTTCTGCAATTTTCTCGATTAAGCGGGCTTTATTTACCATGTATGGAAGTTCCGTAACAATAATACGGTTCTTTCCATTCTGCATTGGTTCAATATTGGTTACCGCGCGAACACGAATTTTTCCGCGACCGGTACGGTACGCTTCTTCGATTCCGCGAGTACCAAGGATTTCTCCTCCTGTTGGAAAATCCGGTCCCTTAATAATATCAAGGATTTCCTCAATTTCCGTTTTTCTTCCTTCCTGCACACGGTTGTCAATAATTTTTACAACAGCGGCAATTACCTCCCGCAAATTGTGAGGCGGCATATTGGTCGCCATACCGACTGCAATACCGGTGGTTCCGTTTACCAAAAGATTTGGAAAACGGGAAGGCAGTACAACCGGCTCCTTTTCCGTTTCATCAAAGTTTGGCATGAAATCTACGGTATCCTTGTTAATATCCGCAAGGATTTCCATGGAAATCTTACTTAATCTTGCCTCTGTATATCGCATGGCTGCGGCACCATCGCCATCCACCGAACCAAAGTTACCATGACCGTCAACAAGTGGATAACGGGTAGACCATTCCTGCGCCATGTTAACAAGTGCCCCGTAAATGGAGGAATCTCCATGTGGATGATATTTACCCATGGTATCACCGACGATACGGGCACATTTACGATGTGGCTTATCCGGGTCATTATGAAGTTCTGCCATGGAATGAAGGATTCTTCTTTGTACTGGCTTCAATCCGTCCCTTACATCTGGCAATGCACGAGCTGCAATAACACTCATGGCATAGTCAATATAAGAGCTTTCCATTGTATTTTTCAGATCAACTTCATGGATTTGATCAAAAATATGTTCATCCATTTTTTTTCTCCTTGTGTTGAGGTTTATAAACTACCCGTTTCTTCGAAACGACCTTCGCCTGAGGCTGGAGTTAGGTGTCCCACCTAACTCCTACAATTCGACTTGTCAGGCCCTTTAGGAAGAAATAAATTTCTTCCCAGGGCCTTTGCCAAGTCAAATTGTGGATTTTGCTGGTTTTATACTATATATCCAGGTTTGTGACGTATTTGGCGTTGGCTTCGATGAATTCTCGACGTGGTTCTACTTCATCGCCCATTAAGGTGGTGAAGGTTACATCGATTTCGGATTCGGATTCTGGGTCCACGCTGACACGCTTTAATATACGCTTTGATGGATCCATGGTGGTTTCCCACAACTGCTCTGCATCCATCTCACCAAGTCCCTTATAACGCTGAATCTTATTATTCTGGTCACGACCAACTTCCGTTAAGATGGAATTTAATTCCTCATCGCTATAAGCGTACCATACCTTTTTATTCTTCTCTAACTTGTAAAGTGGTGGCATGGCCATATATACATGTCCCTGACGAATTAATTCTGGCATGAATCGATAGAAGAAAGTCAGTAACAAGGTGGCAATATGGGCACCATCTACGTCCGCATCCGTCATAATAATGATCTTGTTATAACGAAGTTTACTAATATCAAAATCCTCATGAATACCGGTACCAAATGCGGTAATCATGGCACGAATTTCTGCATTGTTCAGAATGTGGTCCAGTCTTGCCTTTTCCACATTCAAAATCTTACCACGAAGTGGAAGAATTGCCTGTGTTCCACGATCTCTTGCAGTTTTCGCAGAACCACCAGCGGAATCACCCTCTACGATGTAGATTTCACATTTTTTAGGATCCTTGTCCGAACAATCGGCAAGCTTTCCCGGAAGTGCAGTAGAATCTAAAGCCGTCTTACGACGTGTAAGATCCCTGGCCTTTCTTGCAGCTTCCCTTGCACGCTGAGCAAGTAAGGACTTCTCACAGATGGCTTTGGCAATAGCAGGATTCTGTTCTAAGAAGTAAGTTAACTGCTCGGAAACAACACTATCCACAGCACCTCTTGCTTCACTGTTACCAAGTTTCTGCTTGGTCTGACCTTCAAACTGAGGATCCTCAATCTTAATGGACACAATCGCTGTTAAACCTTCACGAATATCATCACCAGTAAGATTCTGATCATTGTCCTTTAAGATTTTCATATTTCTTGCATAATCATTAAAAGTCTTGGTAATAGCATTCTTAAATCCAGCAAGATGAGTACCACCTTCCGGTGTATTGATGTTATTAACAAAACTATAAGTACTTTCATTAAAGGAATCGTTGTGCTGTAAAGCCACTTCCACATACACATCATCCTTCTTTCCTTCACAGTAAATGATGTCACTATACAGAGGAGTCTTGGACTTATTCAGATACTGAACAAATTCCTTAATACCACCCTCATAGTGGAATGTTCGGGACTGCTCCAATCCTTCTCTCTCATCATGGAGATTAATCTTAATTCCCTTGGTTAAGAAAGCCATCTCACGAAGACGCTGCTTTAAAATATTGTAATCATAAACCGTATCTTCAAAAATCTCAGGATCCGGCTGGAAAGTAACTTCCGTACCCGTATGCTCCACTTCACAATCCCCAATCTGACGAAGAGGATACATTACCTTACCACGCTCATAGCGCTGCTCATATACATGACCATTACGATAAACCTTGACTTCCAACCAGGTAGAAAGCGCATTTACAACGGATGCACCAACACCATGAAGACCACCGGATACCTTGTATCCTCCACCGCCGAACTTTCCACCGGCATGAAGAATCGTAAAGACAACTTCCACAGCAGGAAGTCCTGATTTGTGGTTAATATCTACAGGGATACCACGTCCATTATCCACTACGGTAATGGAATTATTCTGGTGAATCGTAACATTGATTTCATTACAGAATCCTGCCAAAGCCTCATCCACTGCATTATCCACAATTTCATACACCAAATGATGCAGACCTCTTAAAGAGGTACTACCAATGTACATACCAGGTCTCTTACGAACTGCTTCAAGACCTTCAAGAATCTGGATTTGATCTCCACCATAATTATTTTCGGTTTCGGTACTCATAACTTCCTCCATTTATTCCTACAGATTAATTCTCTGCTTTTACACTACCTTCAACTACATGAAACACCTTATTCACTACCATGCGATTGCGGATCCATTCATCCATACCGGTACAGGTAACCACCGTCTGAATTCCATGAATCGAATCCAAAAGAAAATTCTGCCGATTACTGTCAAGTTCCGACAATACATCATCCAGGAATAAAATCGGATCATCATGAATTCGTTGTTTCACTAATTCTATTTCTGAAAGCTTTAAGGACAAAGCTGCCGTCCTTTGCTGCCCCTGGGAACCATAGTGTCTGACATCATTTCCATTAATTAAAAAGCAAATGTCATCCTTGTGTGGACCTACATTGGTGGTCCCATATCGGATATCCTTCTGCCTGTAAGCTACTAACTCATTTGCAAAGAAATCCTTCTCCACATCCGGTTCGTAGGAAATAATCAGTTCTTCCCTGTTTCCCGTGAGGTGCTTATGAATTTCCTGGATGATCTGATTTAGCTCCATGATAAAACTGCTACGTCTCTCAATAATGGACATGCCATAGCGAAGGAGCTGCAAATCCCACACTTCTAAGGTATCCTGAGCATCCTTGCGATACTCATATTCTTTCAAAAGCTTATTTCGCTGGGATAGCACTTTATTGTAATTCGTCAAATCACTAAGATAAATCTTATCAATCTGACTTAATTCCAAATCAATGAATTTCCGCCTTGCCGCAGGCCCATCCTTAATGATGGTCAAATCTTCCGGTGAGAAAAAGACAATATTCACCACACCAAAAAGCTCTGCAGCGCGTCGAATCGGTAATCCATCAATGGCAATCCCCTTATTCTTATGCTTCTTTAAGTGCATATCCACTCGGTGATTTACGCCATCCTTAGTTACCACAGCCTTAATATGGCTTTCTTCCTCCCCAAAGCGAATCATCTCCCGGTCCTTGCTGCCCCGATGGGATTTGGTCGTTGCCACCATATAGGCAGCCTCTAAGATATTGGTCTTTCCCTGGGCATTATCCCCATAGATGAGATTGGTATCCGGATTAAATTCCATGTGTAAGCTTTCGTAATTTCTGAAATTTTGTAAGTCCAGAGAACTAATCTTCAATGCTTATTACTTCTCCATCAAATTCCACCTTGTCGCCTACATGAAGCTTCTTTCCACGCTGGGTTTCCACTTCTCCATTCACCTTAACAAGGCCATCCACAATTACATCCTTGGCTTCCACACCGCTTTCCACAAGTCCTGCAGCCTTTAGAGCCTGTCCGAGTTTAATATACTCGTCCCGTAATTTAATCACTTCCATTGCTTTTTACCCTCTTGTTATACACATTTTTCTCTGCAAATGTTAATTATTCTGTGAATTTTCTCCATCTACATCTGTGAGAAATTTACCGGTAGGACTAAATATAGATAAGTGTAGTCATCATTTCGAATAATGGCTGGAGTCTTAGCACTCATCATATATATACTGACTTCTTCTTCATCAATATTACGCAATACATCCATTAAGAATCTTGGATTAAAGCAGATCATCAAATCACGACCTTCTTTGGTAATATCCAGATCTTCACTCATGGAACCCATTGGGGAATTTACCTTTAATTCCAAATTTCCATCGGACAACTGCATAACGATTGGCTTTTTATCGCCTTCCTTAATCATGAGAGAAGCACGGTCAATACAATTTAAAAATTCCTTCTTATTCACCACAGCTTTGGTTTCATAATCTCTGGTGATCATCTGATCGATATTAAAAAATTCTCCTTCAATTAACCGAGAAACTACCATGGTATCTTCAAATTCAAATAATACATGATTATTCGTAAAGTAAAGATTTAAGGAATCCTCCACATTGGAAGAAAGGATCTTTAACATTTCGTTCAAAGTCTTTCCAGGAATAATCGCTTTGACCGTATTGTCATGATCTTCCACTTCCACTCTTCGCATAGACATACGATGTCCATCAAGAGATACTACGCGAAGCATATGATCCTTTACTTCGAATAATTCTCCGGACATCACACGCTTAATATCATTATCAGAGGTGGAAAAGATGGTCTGACGAATGATTTCCTTTAAACGAAATTGATTAAATACGATTGGATTCGTCTTTTCGATATAAGGAAGTCTGGAGAATTCGTCCCCCTCCCTATATGGAATGGTAAATTTAGACTTCTCGCAGGTAATGATGGAATTATGATTCTCATCCGTTACTAACATTACATCATTATCCGGTAATTTATGAATAATATCGGAGAACATCTTGGCATTAATTGCAATCATACCATGTTCAATAATCTCACCCTTTACTTTGGTTTCAATACCAAGTTCCATATCATTGGTGGTGAATGTAATTTCTTCTGCTGTTGCATCAATTAAGATGCATTCTAAGATATTTAAAGTTGTCTTACTTGGCACAGCTTTTAAAACAATATTTACAGATTTCAACAAAGATGCTTTGTCAAATACTAACTTCATTGGTGAATAACCCTCCGGTCCTCAATTAATATATATATAATTATTATTATTTTAGTAGTTGTAGTAGTAGGGGCTGTGAATTTGTTGAAAAGCACTTCAAACCCTACTGGTTGACACCAAAATACATGTTCAAAAATTCTTGGTACGACTGTTATTTCACTGTGAAAAACTTCTTACTTATACACATCCATTGTACGCAATGAGAAATGCAAGGTTCTTTATTCATATTAAAATCACAAGAATTAACAGATTTATAAACATTTGCAGAGGAAAAGTTTTTCTTCCTAATATATATGCAAATGTGATGGAAGTTTTTACTTCTTCGAAGGATCAATCTTTTTTAACAGCACTTCTACTGCATTCTTGGTATTCTCGTTGGATCCTAATTCCTTCTCAATCTTGTCCGCACCATGAATGATGGTGGTATGATCACGGTCACCCATGTATTTACCGATGGAGTCCAAGGTTTCGTCCGTGCACTGGCGGCAAAGATACATGGCAATCTGTCTTGGGTAAGCAATTTCGGTTTTACGCTTGGCAGAGAGAATATCTGCAATGGAAATATTAAAATGCTCTGCAACCACCTGAATAATATATTCAATGGTAATTTCTCGATTGGAATTAGGAGAAATCATATCTTTTAATAAATCCTTGGCAAGATCCAAGCTAATATCCTGCTTGGACATGCGGCTGTAAGCAATAATCTTATTCAGTGCTCCTTCAATTTCTCGAATATTATTACTAATATTATTAACGATGAAATCCTTTACTTCATAAGGAACATCGTATCCTTCTTCGTCAATCTTCTTATCTAAGATGGCCATACTGGTTTCATAGGTAGGAGCCTGAATATCTACAATAAGTCCACTTTCGAAACGGGAACGAAGACGATCTTCCAAGGTTTCCATCTCTTTTGGTGGACGATCGGAAGAAATGACAATCTGCTTATTGGCACCATAAAGTGTATTAAATGTATGGAAGAATTCTTCCTGGGTACTTTCCTTACCGATAATAAACTGAATATCATCGATTAAAAGAACGTCCACATTACGATATTTTTCACGGAATTCCGCATTGGTAAGCTTCTGATTCTTTAAAGATTCAATCAATTCATTGGTGAATTGCTCACTGGTAACATATTTAAAGGAAGTTTTTGGTGAATTATCTTCAATAAAATGTGCGATGGACTGCATCAAATGGGTCTTTCCAAGTCCTACACCACCGTAGATAAACAGTGGGTTGTATACTTCAGCCGGGGACTCTGCTACTGCAAGGCAGGCAGCATGAGCAAAATTGTTATTATTACCAACGACGAAAGTATCAAAGGTATACTTTGGATTTAAATTGGATTGAGAAATTCCATTAATCGTAACATCTTTCTTCTGTGTCTTGGTTCCAGATTCTGTGGAAAGAATAAAATTGACAAAGAATTCTTCCTCAATTTCCTTCTCCTGATTAATAAATTCGGTTAATGTTACGGAAATTGGTTTCTCGTATTTCTTCTGAATATAATGTAGACCCATTGGCTGATCATGAACCAGAATCGTTAAGGTATGGGTGGATTCTTCATAGTCATAGGCACTTAATGGAGCAATCCAAGTCTTGAAGGAAGTCTCTGAAATTTCAAATTCGTTCTTCATTTTATATAAAATTTTTTCCCAATTTTCTTGAATAAAACTAAGCATGTGCCTACTCTCCCTAATTTACATAATTACGAATATTATATAATATGGAAGAAAAATTTTCAAGGTTACTGGGACTATTGTGGGGGTTATTATCCACTACTTATCCACAAATTGTACACAATTTGTGGATAAAAAGTTGAAGAATCCCATAAAAACGAGAGATTAAATAGTGGTTTATGTGGATAAATTTGTGGAAAAAAACGCGCAAATATTGATTGACACTGAAAAAATTCACAGTTATAATAAAATCTGTATGTTTTACATGCAAAACCAATCGCATGGAAAGTAGAATTCGAGGAGGTGTAGTAGAGTATGAAGATGACATTCCAGCCTAAGAAGAGATCTAGATCTAAGGTTCACGGTTTCCGTAAGAGAATGAGCACTGCTAATGGCCGTAAGGTTTTAGCTGCAAGACGTGCTAAGGGTAGAAAAGTATTATCTGCTTAATTTAGTCATGTAGTCAAATCGAGACGATTGCAACGAAGGCCGCATTTTTTATGTGGCCTTGTTTTGTATATACATGACGGTTACGTGCGAAAGTTTCGAGGGAGTACAGAATGAGAAATTATATTACTATAAAGAAAAACGAAGATTTTCGAAAAGTCTATGGTGCCAGAACATCCAAAGCGAATCGGTTATTAATCATGTACATACAGAAGAATGGTACGAATGAAAATCGTTTCGGTATTTCTGTTAGTAAAAAAATCGGTAATAGTATTGTCAGACATCGTTTGACAAGGGTAATCAGAGAATGCATTAGACGAAATACGGATTCTTTTGTATCCGGTTATGATATTGTTATTGTTGCACGTCCAGATTTAAAAGGATGTGGTTATGTGGAAACGTTAAGCGCACTACTACACGTTTCTAAGATTCATGGTATTTTGAAAAAGGATGATGTGAATGGTTAAAAAGTTTTTAATTGGTATGATACATTTTTACCAGCGTTATCTTTCACCATTAAAGGGGCGTAGTACCTGCATCTATTATCCTACTTGTTCATGTTACGCAATCCAGGCAATTGAAAAGCATGGTCCTGTGAAGGGCACTGCACTCAGTGTATGGCGAATTTTAAGATGTAACCCTTTCTCTAAGGGTGGCTATGATCCTGTACCATAGAAGTTTTTCGATAGTGTGTCTAATGTATGTTACTAGTTTTTAATCTATAGGAGGTACTAATTTGGTTTTATTAACCCAAAATAGTGGAATTATCCTTGGACCTATCGCTAAAGTATTAGGTTTTATTTTAAATTGGTTATTTGAATTTTGTAGTAATTACGGTTTAAGCAATATTGGTATTACGATTGTTTTATTTACCATTGTGATAAAACTCCTCCTGCTTCCTCTTACCATTAAGCAGCAGCGTTTTTCAAAGTTCAGTAATATTATGAATCCTGAACTTCAGGCGCTTCAGGCTAAGTATAAGGGAAAAACGGACAATGCTTCCATGATGAAGATGCAGGAAGAGCAGAGAGCAATCTATGCAAAATATGGAACGAGCCAGGTTGGCGGATGTGTTCAGATGATTATTCAGATGCCAATTCTGTTCGCTTTGTATCGAGTTCTTCAGAATATTCCGGCATATGTAACACCAGTAAAAAATTTATTTATTAATTTTATTGATGGTGCCAATGGACTTTTAGCCCAGAATAATTTTGCTACCATTATGGCAGAAAATTTTAATCCAAAAGGGGATTATACTTCTATTAATGGTGTTATTGATGTATTGAATACATTCTCCGCATCCAATTGGGAGAAATTAGTAGAATTATTCCCACAGTGTGCGGAGTTAATTACTACCAATCGTGAAGCATTGGTTGAAATCTATAATTTATTTACCATTGATTTATCCGTTACTCCAACATTAAAGAGTATTTCTGTTTTAATTCCAATTTTAACTGCTTTTACACAGTGGTTAAGTATGAAGACATTGAATTCAAAGCAGACTAATGTGGATCCGGATAATCCAATGGCTCAGTCCATGAAATCCATGAACACCATTATGCCAATTATGATTTTAGCAATTGGTTTTTCTGTTCCAGCAGGTCTTGGTTTTTACTGGATTGTGAATGCGGTTATTACCACCATTCAGCAGGTAGTAATTAATCGTTATCTGGATAAGATTGATATTGAAGATTTAAAGAATCGTAATAAAGCAATTTATGAAGAAAAGAAGGCGAGAGAAGCTGAAAAGAATGCGAATCGCCCGGAAAGTAGCTTCCAGAAATACGTGAAAGAAGCGCAAAAGAATAATCCTAAGGCTCGTCAGATTACAGAAAAGTTAGAAGCAGTTCGAGATGAGAATCTTAAGAAGGCAGAAGAAATCCGTAAGGCTTCCTATGAAGCTCAGGAGAGTAAATCCAACCCAAAGAAGGGTCTTGCAGCTCGTGCTAATATGGTTTCAGAATTTAACGAGAAGAATAAGAAGTAATTTCATATATTCGGAGGACATATAAGATGGAAAAGTTTGAATTTACTGGTAAGACAGTGGATGAGGCAATTACCAATGCTACTGTTGAACTTTCTATTCCTAGTGATCAGCTTAAGTATGAAGTGATTGAGGAAGGAAGTAATGGTTTCCTTGGTCTTTTCAATTCTAAGCCAGCTAAGATTGTTGTTACCAAGTATAGTGATGAAGAATTAGAAGCTATGGAAGCAGCAAAGAAGGATGAAGATAAGGTAAGTGAAGCTCCTAAGAAGGAAGCTTCCAAGGAAGAAGCAAAGAATGTATCGGATTTTTCCCAGGATGATGAAGATACTATGGTTGTTGCTCGTACCAAGCGTAATCCAGATGTCAATGTGGAAGAAGTTGTAAAGAAGTTCTTAGGTGATATCTTCGCAACCATGGATATGAAGGTTGAATTAGAGATTTCCGTGGATGAAGAAGAGAATGCATTAACCGTGAATATGATCGGTGATGATATGGGACTTTTAATTGGTAAGAGAGGACAGACTTTAGATTCTCTTCAGTACCTGGTTCGTTTAGTTGTGAATAAGGAATATGATGGAGCAATGAAGGTTACTCTTGATACGGAAAATTACCGTGCAAGACGTAAAGAAACACTGGAAAGCTTAGCAAAGAATATTGCATTTAAGGTTAAGAGAACAAGAAGAAGTGTTTCACTTGAGCCAATGAATCCATATGAGAGAAGAATTATTCATTCTGCTCTTCAGAATGATAAGTTCGTAGCTACTACAAGTGAAGGTAAGGATCCTAACCGTTATGTTGTTGTTTATTTAAAGAAGAATACCGGCAACTCTGGTACTTACGGCAACAAGGGTGGCTATAATAAGAAGTATCATTCTTCTTATAATAAGTAAGTTCTTAATGAATGGACCAGTAGTTGTGAGAAATATCTTATAACTACTGGTTTTTCCATATCTATATCGTGATATTTTATGAATTATATCACGATATAGATATGGAAAATATCATTTAAATTTCGGGAGTTTTAGAAAATGGCATATGTAGAAGAAAATTATGATGTTGTGATTATTGGTCTTGGTCATGCTGGCTGTGAAGCGGCACTTGCTGCAGCGAGAATGGGCTTAGACACCATTGCATTTACCATTAGTAATGATAGTATTGCAATGATGCCATGTAATCCTAATATTGGAGGATCTTCCAAGGGACATTTAGTACGTGAAGTGGATGCACTTGGTGGAGAGATGGGTAAAAATATTGATAAGACATTTATTCAGTCCAAGATGTTAAATTCCTCCAAAGGTCCTGCGGTACATTCCCTTCGTGCCCAGGCAGATAAACAGGATTATTCCCGTAGTATGCGTCAGGTTTTGGAAAATACAGAACATCTTACCCTTCGTCAGCAGGAAGTTTCAGATCTTCTTGTGGAAGATGGAAAGATTGCAGGTGTGAAGACGGTTTCCGGAGCAACCTATCATGCGAAGGCAGTGGTAATCTGTACTGGTACCTATTTAAAGGCTCGTTGTATCTATGGAGAAGTTAGTAATTATACTGGTCCTAATGGATTAATGGCAGCCAATCATTTAACACAGAGTTTAATTGATCACGGTATCGAGATAAGAAGATTTAAAACCGGTACTCCAGCCCGTGTGGATAAGCGAAGTATTGATTTTAGTAAGATGGAAGAACAATTTGGTGATGAAAGAATTGTTCCATTCTCTTTTTCTACAGATCCGGACGCAATTCAGAAGGAACAGGTTTCTTGTTGGTTAACCTATACCAATGAGGAAACCCATAAAATTATTCGTGATAATATTGATCGTTCTCCTTTATTTTCAGGACAGATTCATGGTGTGGGACCAAGATATTGTCCATCCATAGAGGATAAAGTAGTTCGTTTTGCAGATAAAGAAAGACATCAGGTCTTTGTGGAACCGGAAGGTCTTTATACCAATGAAATGTATCTTGGTGGTATGAGTAGTTCTCTTCCAGAGGATGTACAGTATGCCATGTATCATACCGTTCCTGGATTGGAACATGTAAAGATTGTTCGTAATGCATATGCCATTGAATATGATTGTATTAGTGCAATTCAGTTAAAGAGTTCTTTGGAATTTAAGAAGATTCCCGGACTTTTTGCCGGTGGACAGTTTAATGGTTCTTCCGGATATGAAGAAGCTGCAGCACAGGGAATTGTTGCAGGTATTAATGCAGCATGTTATTGTAAGGGTATGGATCCACTGGTAATGGATCGTTCTGAAAGTTATATCGGTGTATTAATTGATGACCTTGTCACCAAGGAAAGTACGGAACCATATCGTATGATGACTTCCCGTGCGGAATATCGTCTCTTACTTCGTCAGGATAATGCGGATCTTCGTTTATCCCATTATGGACATCATTATGGTTTAGTTTCGGACGAACAATATGCCAGAGTAGTGGAAAAAGAACGTCTTGTGAAGGAAGAAGTGGAACGTCTAGAGACTGTAACCGTGGGAACTTCCAAGAAAGTGAATGATTTACTGGAGTCCCTTGGAACGACTCCTCTTAATTCCGGAGCAACACTTGCAGAATTAATCCGTCGTCCAGAAATTACTTATGATATGCTTGCTCCAATTGATCCACATCGTCCGGATCTTCGTATGGATGTGGCAGAGCAGGTAAATATTTTCATTAAATATGAAGGATATATTGATCGTCAGTTAAAACAGGTAGAACATTTTAAGAAATTAGAGAATCGTAGAATTCCAGATCATATTAATTATCAGGAGATTCAGGGACTTCGTAAAGAAGCGAGGGATAAGCTTATTAAATTTGCTCCCGCTTCCATTGGTCAGGCCAGTCGTATTTCCGGAGTGAGTCCTGCTGATATCTCTGTTTTATTAGTATATTTAGAATCTAAGTAATCGTACATATAGAATTCAGATGAGATGGATTCTTCTTTTAGATCATAAAACATTTGTATTCGAGGGAAAGGAGTGACAGTATGCTTCAGTATTCTGAATTAGAAGCAGGTACCATTGCAGCAATTTCTACAGGAAATGTAACGAATGCAGGAATTAGTATTGTACGTATGAGTGGTCCTGAAGCAATTGCCATTGCGGACCGGATTTTTGTCAGTGTTCATGAAAAAACTCCTAGTGGGGAGTATCTTGCTAATGCCAATAGTCATACGATTCACTATGGACATATCTATTCCCATGGAACCTTAGTGGATGAGGTATTATTAATGTTAATGAAAGCTCCCAATACTTATACCAGGGAAGATGTGGTGGAAATCAATTGCCATGGTGGTATGTTAGTAACGAGAGCAATTTTAGAAACCTGTTATGAATACGGTGCTCGTCCCGCAGAAGCTGGTGAGTTTACGAAACGTGCATTTTTAAATGGACGTATGGATTTATCCCAGGCAGAAGCGGTGATTGATTTAATTGAAGCTAAAAATCAGATCTTTATGAAGGCCTCTTTAAATCAGTTGGAAGGTAAATTATCTTCTCAGATTGCGCCAATTCGTGAATCCCTGTTAAATGATTGTGCCCATATTGAGGCTGCTTTGGATGATCCGGAGCATATTGATCTGGAGGGATTTTCTACGGATTTAAAAAATCGTCTGTATGCGATTTTAGAGAACTTACAACGGTATATTGATAGTTTTTCCTCCGGAAAAATCGTTAGAGAGGGAATTCGAACAGTTATCCTTGGAAAGCCCAATGCAGGTAAGTCTTCCCTACTTAATGCATTGTCCCGTTGTGATCGAGCCATAGTTACGGATATTCCCGGAACTACCCGTGATACGATTGAAGAGCAGATCCGATTAAAGGACATGTTATTGAATCTTGTGGATACGGCAGGTATTCGTGATGCATCCGATCAGGTGGAATCCATCGGTGTGGATAAGTCTTTAAAATGTGCAGAAGATGCGGATTTAATTCTATACGTTGTGGATTGTTCCACTCCATTAGATGCCAATGATTCGAAAATTATGGATCTTATTCGTGATAAGAATGTGATTGTCATTTTAAATAAGTCCGATTTAGATGAAGTGGTTACGGAAGAAGATCTTTTTTCCCGCCTTTCTCCAACGAATCAGGTACGAATGATTCATACTTCCATGGTAAAGGAAGAGGGATTGGAATTATTAGAAGAAACCCTTTATGATCTGTATGTGAAGGGACGTCTGGTTGTAAGTGATGATTTGGTTCTTGTGAATGATCGCCAGAAGAATGCTTTGGTGTCCTGTGTTCATAGTATTGAACAGGTTCTTCAGAGTATTGAACTGGGACTTAGTGAAGATTTTTATACCATCGATCTTATGAATGCATATGCCTTCCTTGGTCGAATTACTGGGGATGAAGTGGAAGATGATTTAGCCAATCAGATTTTTGAAAAATTCTGTATGGGTAAATAAGGTAAAATGAATCATAATTTAGAAAAGGATACCTATGAATATTAGTCTTACATCATATCAAGAAGATCTTTTACAATCCTTTCTTCATCGGATGGAAACTTTAGGAATTTCTCTTAGCGAGGATCAATTAAAGCAATTTCTTTCCTTTTATGAAGAATTGGTTGAAACCAATAAAGTAATGAATTTAACTGCAATTACGGATTTTGAAGAAGTGCTGTTAAAACATTTTGTGGATTCCTGTGCAGTGAATCAGATTCCAGAATTTGCTAAGATGAATCGAATCATCGATGTGGGAACGGGTGCTGGTTTTCCGGGCATTCCTTGTAAGATTGCATTTGATGAGAAAGAATTTGTTTTATTAGATTCGTTAAATAAGAGAATTCTATTTTTGGAAAAAGTAGTACAGGAACTTGGTCTTTCGAAGATTTCTCTTCATCATGGTAGAGCAGAGGATTTTGCTAAACGAGTAGATTTCCGTGAACAGTTCGATGGCTGTGTGTCCCGAGCGGTTGCCAATCTTTCCACTTTATCGGAATATTGTCTTCCTTTTATTCGTGTGGGCGGTTATTTTATTGCCATGAAGGGGGATCATGTGGATGAGGAATTGGAAGCTGGTAAAAAGGCAGTGGAATTATTAGGTGGAAAAATACTACGAGTGGATACATCTTCCTTACCGGATTCGGAGATTTTTCGAAGTTATGTAGTGATTCAAAAGATCAAGCCTACTCCCAAAAAGTTTCCTAGAAAGTCAGGACTTCCTTCCAAGGAACCTCTTCACTAAATTGATGGAAAAATGTTGCAATGTGGATGAATTATTTATGTAAACCGAGGTAAAGATGAAAATTGTTCTTGAATATCTTAATCGTCTGATGAATGACCTAAAAAACGAACGTGATGAGTTACAGATTTCCTTTAACAGTAAATTAATTGAATCTCAGGAAATTCATAAAACCATTGTGGAATTTGTATTTCACGAAAATGATACATATAATGTATTTAATGCGAGTGGATCCCAGATTGGATTTAAGCAGAAAGAAATTGAAGATTTGAAAGCTTCAGAAGAACAACTTCGAGTGGAAACGTCTAATTTGGAAGAAGAGATAAAAATCCTCAATTCGAAGATCCAGGATTTGGCCATTGTTATTGGCCATGCAAATCATGTTGACGAAAAAATTAAGAATTTGTCCGGGGACCTGATCACTGCAAATGCAAATTTAGTACGCGAACAAAATAATTTAAGTAAAAAAACACGTACTACAAAGAGTACCTCCAAAGCGGAGAATGAATTTGGAATGTCCATTACTTCGAAACGTCAGAGTAAGGTAAAATCTGATTCCTATGTTTCAGATCCATTCCATGTTACTTCTGCTAATACTTCTGTTACTTCCACCCACCGAGATGCAGCAGAATTGGCAGAGGATTCCAATACTGATGAATTATTAGATGAGATTGCTGATCGCCTATCTTTAGATTCTAAAATTATTTCCTCGGATCCAATGCGTGTGAAGATGGAACTGGATGAAATCTATAAGGCTATTAAGAATCGTAAATAAGTAGATGAAAAAAGATGTTTCACGTGAAACATCTTTTTCATTTTTGGTTCAGGAATGTATGAATATAATCTGTTATGAAATTCTTATTGAATGTTTCACGTGAAACGTTGAAATATGAATGGTAATGTCCAATATAAGTTTTGAATGTTTCACGTGAAACATTGAAATATGAATGAAAATATCCGATATATGATGAGGATGTTTCACGTGAAACATTGAGATATAAATGAAAATATCCGATATAAGTTATGGATGTTTCACGTGAAACATTGAGATATGAAAGATAATGTCCAATATAAGTTTTGGATGTTTCACGTGAAACATTGAGATATGAAAGAAAATATACGATATATGTTATGGATGTTTCACGTGAAACATTGGATTAATATTGAAATATAGTAGAAGAAGCTTTCGTTAGATGGTATACTAGTAATTACTTGAAGAAGGAATTCAGAGGAAAGGAATTGTTGGCATGGGAAGAATTATTGCAATTGCTAACCAGAAAGGTGGCGTTGGTAAAACAACTACATCCATTAATCTTTCTGCATGTCTTGCAGAACTTGGAAAAAAAGTATTAACGGTGGATATTGATCCTCAGGGAAATGCAACCAGTGGACTTGGTATTGATAAGAATGAAGTCGAGAATACGATTTATCAGGTTGTGATCAATGAATGTGGAATTGAGGATGCGATTATTGAGGATGTATTTGATCGATTGGATCTGGTACCATCCGATGTGAATCTTGCAGGTGCGGAGATTGATCTGGTAGAAATTCCAAAAAGAGAGTACATTTTAAAAAATCAATTAGATCGAGTAAAAGATAACTATGATTTTGTGATTATTGATTGCCCTCCTTCCTTAACCATGTTAACGGTCAATGCCATGACTGCTGCGGATACAATTCTTGTTCCGATTCAGTGTGAATATTATGCATTGGAAGGTTTAACACAGCTGATTCATTCGATTAATCTGGTAAGAAAGAAATTAAATCCATCCCTTATGATTGAGGGTGTGGTATTTACTATGTTCGATGCAAGAACCAGATTATCCATGGACGTGGTAAGTGAGGTAAAGGAGAACTTAAATCAGAATGTATATAATACATTAATACCAAGAAACGTTCGTTTAGCGGAGGCCCCTAGCCACGGATTACCAATTAATTATTATGATTCACATTCTGCAGGTGCAGAAAGTTATAAATTACTTGCTAAAGAAGTGATAAAAAACAAATTAAAGTTTGATTAATCATGTAAAAATGGCTTGGTTAAGCTATTTAAACACAAGATATGGGTGTTTATGACAGGAAAAAACCACAAGATATTCTAAAAAGAAGATTTTGTGGAGTCTGATATAAGAATCCACAAGATATTGCATGACAAAGTATTGTGGAAGGACTTACGAAAAAAATACAAGATAGGGACGAAACAGGTTTCCCGTGAAACATGATGAAATATGGATAGACATTGGTCGGAAAGATGAGGTATCTATGGCTGCGAAGAAATCAACTGCAAGTACAGGAGAAAAAAATACAGCAAAGTCAAAAAGCGCTTCCAAAATAACAAATACTGCCAAGGGAGGAAAGACTACCAAATCACCAGCTCGTGGACTTGGCAAAGGAAGTAGTAAGGGACTTGGAAAAGGACTTGGTTCCTTAATTCCTATGGATGAAGAAGAACAAGTTGTAGAGAAGATTGTAGAAGTTCCTGTAGAAAAAGTAGTGGAAAAAATTGTAGAAGTTCCGGTGGAAAAGATTGTAGAAAAAATTGTGGAAAAACCAGCGGAGACAAAACTTCGTATTACAGAAATCGAACCAAATCGTGGACAGCCACGTAGAAAATTCGATGAAGATGCGTTGGAAGATCTTGCGGATTCTATAAGGCAGCATGGAATTATTGAACCAATCCTGGTTCAAAAAAGAGATGATCATTATGAGATTGTTGCCGGTGAAAGACGATGGAGAGCTGCCATGAAAGCAGATCTTCGAGAAGTTCCGGTAATTATAAAGGATTATTCAGAACAGGAACTCTTTGAAGTAGCTTTAATTGAAAATATTCAGCGTCAGGATTTGAATGCCATTGAAGAGGCCCAGGCTTATAAGAGACTTATTGAAGAATACCATTTGAAACAAGAAGAAGTAGCGGAACGAATATCTAAAAGCCGTGTTGCAGTAACGAATTCCATGCGCTTATTAAAATTAGATACCCGTGTACAGGAGATGGTAATCGATGGTAGAATTCAGGGTGGACATGCCAGAGCACTATTATCTATTGAAGATGGGGATCGACAGATGGAAATTGCGGAACGAGTATTTGATCAGAAATTAAGTGTTCGTGAAACGGAAAGCTTAATCCGCAGTTTAAAAAATAAAGAGAACAAAGCATCAACAAAGAAACTTCCAGAGAACGATTTTGTATATCGGGATTATGAAGAAAAATTAAATAAGAAATTACATACGAAAGTAGTAATTCATAATAAATCAAATAATAAAGGAAAAATCGAGATTCAATATTTTTCAAAAGAAGAATTTGAACGGATTATGGAGGAATTTTTATGATAGACGTATTTGGATTATTTTCAATCAATGCGCTATATCCGATTCTCGTATTATTAATCCTTCTTATTGCAGCATTTGCAATGATTCTGAATTCCAATAAGAAATTGAAGGATTTAACAAGACGGTACGAACTGTTCATGGGAGGCAGGGATGCCAAGACCATGGAAGAAGTTATTACCGGTAAGTTGAACGAGATTGAAGATATTAAGGTTAAGGAATTTAAGAATTCTACGGATATTGCAGAGATTTTTGATCGATTAGAAAAGACCGTATGTAAGGTGGGCTTAGTAAAGTATGATGCTTTCAATAAGATGGGCGGAAAACTAAGTTTCTCTCTTGCGATGTTAAATGAGAAAAGCTCCGGTGTGATTTTAAATTCCATGCATGGTCCAGAAGGTTCCTATGTTTATATGAAGGAAATTGTTAATGGACAATCCTATGTGGCTTTAGGAGAAGAGGAACAGAAGGCATTAAATTTAGCGCTGGATAAGGTGGAAGAATAATATTGTTAAAAAAGAAACACACCTGTTAAAAATTTGACTATACAAATTGCATTTGATGTTGTACAATAACAGTAACCGAGGAATATACGTCTTTATGAAAGGAAGGTATAAAACATGGCACTTGATAACTGTTTAAGTAAGGGAACGTTGAAGAGCGTGTATCTTGATCAGGATACAATTCTTAAGGTGTTCGAAAAAGAATATCCGAAGGCTGAAGTTCTTTACGAAGCACTCAATACGGCAAGAGTAGAGGATACAGGTCTTTCTATTCCAAAGATTTTAGAGGTAACTCAGATTGAAGGAAAGTGGGCGATCCGCAGGGAGTATGTGGAGGGTAAAACCTTATACGAACTGATGCAGGAAAAGCCTAAGGATGTGGATAAATACTTGGAGAAGATGGTGGATATGCAGATCAAGATTCAATCCAAGCGTAATCCATTGCTTAACAAGTTAAAAGATAAGATTCAACGTCAGATCCAGGAACTGGATTGTATCAACGAAGCACAGAAGTTTGACTTAGAAGCAAAACTTCAGGGAATGCCAAAACACAATAAATTGTGCCATGGTGATTATGAACCAAAGAATATTATTGTAGACAAGAAGGGAAATCTTCATGTGGTTGACTGGGTACATGCATCCCAGGGAAATGCATCTGCAGATGTGGCTAGAACATATCTTCTTCTTGCATTGGACAGTAAAAAGAATGCAGATAAATATTTGGATTTATTCTGTAACAAGACGGGAACGGATAAGAAATATGTTCAGCAGTGGCTTCCAATTGTTGCAGCTGCACAATTAGAAAAGAATCGTCCAGAAGAGAAGGATTTATTATTCTCCTGGGTGGATGTATTTGATTACCAATAAGAATATGAATTCTAAAAAAGGAGCCTTAGGCTCCTTTTTTTCTTCCGAATGGTCCAAGAAGGATTTTTCGGTGAATCAGTTTTAATAATTTCATTGCATATTCTCCCTGTAGATTGGTTAATCCATCATGGGAGAAGGCCGCAAGTTCCAGGATATACCGCAGGGATTCGGTATTCTTGGCGGTAAAAATCTCCTCCTTTAGCTGATAATGAGCAAGGATAAAATCTAATTGCTCCTGGAAGGTGACTAAATAAGCAAATGTATGATAACGCTTGGAAATCTTTCTGGAAATCATCTTATAATAATTTCTTACGTTAATTCCAATAAAATTACGATGGTAGGATCGATATTCACGATACCAGGATAATCCGTAGAATCCGAAAATTCCAAGGCACAGTAATATTAGTAATACGATTACAAAATAAATTACGAAGGATTCGATTTTTTTATTGTTAGAACCATCCGCTCCATCCGAAAGGCCCGAAGTAGAAGCGTCGTCCTGCTGACCGAGTAAATTATATAGGGCGGACCAAAAATCCGTATTATTGTCAAGGTCGGAACGATTGGCGGTGGTGGCTTCAAAGACCCTCCATCCAAAATCCGGATCATAATATTCTACCCAGGCATGGGCACCATAATCCGTGACGGACACATCCAAAACGCTTGCTAAGGAAGGGGAAGACATCATGGTGTCTGGAAGATATTCATTGAAGTTCGCCCCCTCCACAATGGTGGAATGATTCGAAATGTCATCATAAGTGACCACATATCCTTCCACATATCTTGCAGGAATACCCATCGTTCGAAGCATTAAGGTGGCACCCGTTGCAAAATAAGAACAATATCCTTCCTTGCTTTCATTTAAGAAATATCCCGCAAAATCCTTTCTCTTTGGTGTAATTCCGGGATTTAAGGAATAGGTAAAATCTCTTTCATAGATTTCGCCGATGGTTGACACAATCTGTTCCACTTCTTCATGGGATCGTTCCGCATATACATTGTTAGCTACAATGTAGGAAGATAGTTCTTCTTCCCCCTCTAAGAAGGTTACAATCTCATCCCGCGTATCCCCGGGAATAAAGAGGAATGCGTCCAAATGCTTCTTCTCCGTATGATAATTGGTAGCATAAGGGGAATATGCATAGTATTCATAGGTCCTAGTGGACGCCGGGTAAAATGCACCCTGGCTACTTAAGGAATATTCTGGGTCTAATAATTCGAAGAATACGGAATCCTCCCTGGAAGTCAAATAATCATAAGGATCTGCATAGTATGGGGTGTAAGAATAAGTGTCTGCCATTCCCACATTGGTGATCTCGATGCGGTAGGTGGAAGATAGTTCCTGGTTCACCACTTCCTGTGGAAGGGAGCCTAGGAGCAAATCTTGTTCAAGGACCGCAGTATCTTTTAAGGACTCATATTCTAAGGAAAGTGCAGCATCTTCTAAGTAATGGAGTGTACCCGGGAGTGCAAAAATATGATTGGTTACCAGATTTCGATAGTCGTACCACTGACGATCGGAGTATGCAATTCCAACAAATCCACGCAGGTAAAGTGGTTCATAGGAAGTTGGAACCATACGCACGATCAAATCCGTCTGATAATCCGGACGTACACTGGAAACACCACCAAGACGGCCGGAATTTAAACCGCCCACATTACTGTATTGGTTAAAATATCCGGAAAGACCGTAGGTTACGAAGTAAGCAATTCCTTCCTTTAGATTTTCCTTTAAATTGGAAGTACGATTTTGGGAAGAGTATCTTGCATAAGGTACGGTAATGCTTACAACCATGAGGGAAATAATGGTAATCACGATGGCAGCCACCAGGGTTGCAAAATAAGTAAGACCATTAGTGGTATAGGAATATCCCGGAGTGCGTTGTTTCCATGGATTTCCCTTTCGATAGGTCCAAAGAATCCGCTTTTTTCGATTGACCGGCATCACATGGGTACTATTATGCTGAAGAATTACTGCAAATATTCCAATCAGTAAGAACGCTACATAAATCGTATCCGGATAAAGAGTTACGAAAAATGGAATGATCAGTGGAAGATTCATTAATAATAATATGGAATATAGACGCACGTAATGCTTGAGCCATATTTGTACTAAAAGAAGAAGGAAGAATCCGTAGAAGATTCCGAAGACCGTAATGGTTCGGAAGGGATCTTCGATTACTTCGTTATAGTAAATTAAGGCAGGAATGTCGAGGTAGTTTTCTAAGGAGGCATAGGATAAATTCACGATAGCGTGATATCCGGAGTTCACAAATTCATAAAAATGAGACATGAGAACAACAAAGCCAAAGAGAAAGACAATATAAATCAGATCCTTTAGCAGTCCGGAACGCAGGTGGTTCACGAAGGCAATCAAAAAGGACAGAAGTAGTAGTCCTCCCAAAAGTAATGGCAGATTGTATTCGGTGGTGAAGCAGGAAACATAGGATAAAAAACTTCCTGCCACTAAAAAGAATGCAATCAGTGCATTGGTAATGGGCAAAAGGATGTCCAGGGAGTTGGAATATTGAATTGGCGCTGCAGATTGTAGGCCGACGATGTATTCGGTATCCTCAATCTTCTTTTGGTTCCATAAAAACATAATCTTCCCCTATGGTAATAAAATGATGATGACCACTTAATGCTGGAATCTTGGTACGAATTCCCTCCACATCCTGTTGTGGCGGCTCGTATAAGATCTCTAAAAAGGCGTCGGAAAGTGCATATTCACTAGTAACGAGTGCATGTTTTACCGATTCCGTGTAGGAACTGTACCAAAGAAGGGTAAAGGCCTGATGGTTGCTGCAACATAATAAGCCGATACTATATGCGGTATCTAAAATCCGATCCAGTACCGTAGCATCTCCTTTGGGAAGTTCCACGTAGAACACATATTGGCTGGAAGAAAGGTGTGCATGTTCCTTCACCATGAGTTCCCCTTTTTTGGCTGTTAATTTCCAATGAATGTTCTGGAGACGATCGCCGGGGATATATTCTCGGATATCCGTTACTTCCGTAGTATCATTGCCTTTGGCAGGGCTCTCTTCCAGTTCTTCTTCCCCTTCTGTAAAATCAAAAGAAAGTTCTTCCTTTTGCTCCATAGGATGGGGGAAGATTGGAATTTCCTTGGTAAGAGCCAAATCCTTTCGGAAGGCAAAAAGATTGAAAAGATCATAAATGAGGATGGATTCCACCTGAACGTGAAGAATTCCGCTATGTGGGCTGATGAGCGGATAGGTGATGGAGGTGGTTCCTAAGGGGCGAATCGGAATGGTTACGCTATGGGTTTTCCCCTCCTCTAAAAAGGTATTCTTCATGTTTATGGTAAGAACTGCATTATTGGCAAAGAGTGGACTCCGATTCTGAACCTTAAGATGGATGCGAAATTCATGGTCGCGATCTTCTACCAGTCCGGCGCCTTCGATGGAGACGGAGGTGTAGCGACGAAGAAGAAAGGCGATCATTCCAAAGAATGCTGCGCTGCTAATGAGAATCGTAAGAAGTAGCAGATAAAAATAGCCATCTAAGAAATACAGCATGAATGCGCTTCCTAAAAGGAGACTGAGGTATGAAATTATAGAATAAATTCGTATTCTGGAATATGTCATATGTTTCCCCTGGAAAACCCCTTCTCCTGTTCGTAAGAGGATGGATTATTTGCCCTTAGGAACGGGAATGGAGTGGAATAATTTGGTTAATACTTCATCTGCAGATAATCCCTCCGCCTTGGCTTTGCTTCCTAAGCGAATGCGGTGACGCAACACATCACAGAAGATATATTCAATGTCCTCTGGAAGTACATAGTTATGATTGTGCATTAACGCTATGGCTTTGGAGAGTTTTAACAGATTAATGGCGCCACGTGGACTAGAACCAAGAGCGATATAATCGGAGGTTCTGGTGGCTTCCACAAGGCTTGTAATATAGTCTAGGATACTGTCACTAACAAAAATATCCGCTGCAAGGCTTCGAATATAGAGAAGTTCTTCCACTGTAAGGATGGAACGAACATCGTTAATTGGAGGGGCCGTGACACCTCGAAGGATTTCGATGGTATCCTGATGCTTTGGATATCCCATGGAAAGACATACCATAAAACGGTCTAACTGGGAATCTGGAAGAAGCTGGGTACCGGAAGAGCCGATGGGATTTTCCGTAGCAATTACGATGAAAGGATTGGGTAATGGACGGGTAATACCATCCACCGTAACCTGTCCCTCTTCCATAACTTCCAACAGAGCGGACTGGGTCTTAGGAGAGGTTCGATTGATTTCGTCAGCTAAAAAGAGATTGGTAAAGATGGAACCCTGGCGATATTCAAAGGTGTTATTTTCCTGATTCAGTAAGGTAAATCCTACAATATCACTTGGAAGTACATCGGGTGTAAACTGTACACGACGATATTCCATGGATGTTGCCTTGGCAAGAGCTGTAGCCAGAGTGGTTTTTCCCACACCGGGAATATCATCTAAAAGCACATGTCCTCCTGCAAAGATGGTGGCTAACACTTTTTCAATGATTTCGTCTTTGCCTTTGATTACCTCTCCGATTTCTCTTTGAACCGAATAAATCTTAATATCTGACATATCTTCCTCCCGGGAAATAAATTTCCAATATTATATCTATTATAACAAACTTCATATTACTTGAAAAGTAAGGATAATCCGTGTATTATTATAATTTGAATACGTATGTTGCCTTGATGATGGGAACAGAAATTGGAGGAAATATTCATGTTAGATATGAAATTTGTCCGTGAAAATCCGGACATTGTAAAACAGAACATTAAGAATAAGTTCCAGGATGCGAAGCTTCCACTGGTTGATCAGGTGATTGCACTGGATGCAGAGGCTCGTGCAGTACAGCAGGAAGCGGATCAGATCCGTGGAGAAAAGAATAAATTGTCCAAGCAAATTGGTGCACTGATGGGACAGGGAAAGAAAGAAGAAGCGGAAGAAGTAAAGAAGCAGGTTGCCGAAAAAGCAGAACGTCTTTCCGAGTTAGAGGCTAAGGAGCCGGTTCTTGCAGAAGAGATCCGCAAGATTATGTATGTGATTCCAAATATTATTGACCCATCCGTTCCAATCGGTAAGGATGATTCCGAGAATGTGGAAGTGGAGAAGTTTGGAGAACCAGTGGTTCCGGATTTTGAGATCCCATATCATACGGATATTATGGAGCGTTTTAACGGCATTGATTTAGATGCTGCAGGACGTGTGGCAGGCAATGGTTTCTACTATTTAATGGGTGATATTGCAAGAATTCATTCTGCAGTAATTTCCTATGCCAGAGATTTTATGATTGACCGTGGATTTACCTATTGTGTTCCTCCATTCATGATCCGTAGCCAGGTAGTAACCGGTGTTATGAGTCAGACGGAGATGGATGCCATGATGTATAAGATTGAAGGCGAGGATCTTTATTTAATCGGTACTTCCGAGCATTCCATGATCGGTAAGTATATTGATCAGATTATTCCAGAAGATTCTCTTCCACATACCTTAACCAGTTATTCTCCATGTTTCCGTAAGGAGAAGGGTGCACATGGTATTGAAGAGCGTGGTGTATATCGTATTCATCAGTTCGAGAAGCAGGAGATGATTGTGGTATGTAAGCCAGAGGATTCTCCAATGTGGTTTAATAAATTATGGCAGAATACGGTGGATCTGTTCCGTAGCCTGGATATTCCGGTAAGAACCTTAGAATGCTGCTCCGGTGATCTTGCAGATCTGAAGGTAAAGTCCATTGATGTGGAGGCATGGTCCCCTCGTCAGAAGAAGTATTTTGAAGTTGGTAGCTGTTCCAACTTAGGTGATGCTCAGGCAAGAAGATTAAAGATCCGTGTGGATGGCAAGGATGGCAAGTATCTTGCTCATACCCTGAACAATACCGTAGTTGCTCCACCTAGAATGTTAATTGCATTCCTTGAGAATAATTTAAATGCAGATGGTTCTGTGAATATTCCTAAGGCTCTCCAGCCTTACATGGGTGGTAAGGAAAAATTAATCCCTGTGAAGTAATTTCGGAGGATGTGGATGTTATAGCCCGCAGCGCTTTCGTTGCGGGCATTGTTATATTAGATGGAAAGAAATGGAGGTGGTCTGGATGCATTTGTACTTACGAACGATTGGTTTTTCAGATATAAAGACAGAGGAGCAGATGAATAAATTAACCAGATCCATGCTCCGCAAGGCCATGGAGATGGACTTGGTGGAATCGGTGGATGTAGCAGAGGAGCGCTATGCAGAAATTACCTGCTATGTATCTGAACATTTGGGAATTACGTTTATGGGAACCCTTTCTCGCACGGGAAAGTTCCAATTATCCTATGAATTCCCATTTCTCCGTTCGGAAAACTATATCCATGTGAATGATTTTAGTGTGCAGCGACATTCTGGCAATCAGTCCTATGCTGTGGTGAGCGATGATGTGAAGCCCGGCGTGAATATGATCTTTTATCTGCAGAATGTGATGGACCATTATCGTTTTGTGCAGAATCCAATGCGAAATCCCAATGGAAGTGGATTGCGTATTGCAGGACTTTCTTTGGGTGGTATGATTTTATTGCCAGTATATAAGGATCCTCAGGCGGTGTTACAGACTCAGAAAGATTCCAATTATCGGGATAGCATGGTTACTGCAGCAAAAAGCGGGGATGAAGAGGCCTTGGAGAATTTGACCCTGGAGGATTTGGATGTATATGCGAAGATGAGTCGCAGAGTGCATCAAGAGGATATTTATTCCATCATTGACACTACCTTCATGCCTTATGGGGTGGAGTGTGATCAGTATGCGGTGATTGGGGAAATTCTCGATTATACCTATGAAGAGAATGAAATTACCAAGGAGACCATCTGCATTATGTCCCTTCTGTGCAATGACGTATTGATCGATGTTGCCGTGAATACGAAGGATTTTGTAGGTGAACCAGCGGTGGGTCGTCGCTATAAGGGCACGATCTGGGCTTTAGCAAATGTTACATATTAAATAGAAAAAGCCGTCTTTCCATATGTAAGAAAGTCGGCTTTTTCAATGCTTCCAGCAGGAATCGAACCTGCAACTGACCCTTAGGAGGGGCCCGTTATATCCATTTAACTATGAAAGCATGCAAATATAGTTATAACAATGGAAATACGGTCTGTCAAGAGAGGATATATGTGGGGAAAAATCTTTGTTAAATACTTGACAATACAAAGACACTAGTATAGAATACAAATTGTTAAAACATTATCAATACACTTACCCCAGTGGTGAAGGAGGAAACTATGGCAAAAAGTACGAAAGAACCGGAAATCGTTGATGGAATGGATGCATTACTTGCACGAATTGCCTCTGTGAAGAAGGCACAGGAAGTATTTGCCAACTATTCTCAGGAACAGGTGGATAAAATCTTCAAGGCTGCTGCAATTGCAGCGAATCAGGCAAGAGTTCCTCTTGCGAAGATGGCTGTAGAAGAGACAGGAATGGGACTGGTAGAAGATAAGGTAACCAAGAACCATTTCGCATCCGAATATATCTATAATAAGTATAAAGATACTAAGACCTGTGGTGTAATCGAACATGATGATTCCTTTGGAATCACGAAAGTGGCAGAACCAATCGGTTTAATCGCTGCAGTTATTCCTACAACGAATCCTACTTCCACTGCTATTTTTAAGACCTTAGTTGCCCTAAAGACAAGAAATGGTATTATTATCAGTCCCCATCCACGTGCGAAGAAATCCACCATCGCTGCTGCGAAGGTGATTTTAGATGCTGCAGTGAAGGCCGGTGCACCGGAAGGAATCATTGGATGGATTGATGTACCATCCCTGGATATGACCAATGAATTGATGCGGGATGCGGATATTATTCTTGCTACCGGTGGACCTGGTATGGTGAAATCCGCATACTCTTCAGGAACTCCTGCCCTTGGTGTAGGTGCCGGAAATACTCCTGCAGTCATTGATGAGACTGCGGATGTGATTTTAGCAGTGAATTCCATTATTCATTCTAAGACCTTTGATAATGGTATGATCTGTGCTTCCGAGCAGTCCGTGATTGTTCATGAGAAATTATATGATGCAGTGAAGGCTGAATTTGTCGCCAGAGGATGTCATATTTGCAATAAGACGGAGACACAGAAGCTTCGTGAAACGATTCTTATTAATGGCTCCTTAAATGCTAAGATTGTAGGTCAGAAGGCTGCCACGATTGCAAAACTGGCAGGATTTGAAGTACCTGAGACAACGAAGGTTCTGATCGGTGAAGTAACCAGTGTGGATATTTCGGAAGAATTTGCACATGAGAAATTATCCCCAGTACTTGCCATGTATAAGGCGAAGGATTTTAAGGATGCCATCGCTAAAGCATCCCAGTTAATTGCGGATGGTGGCTTTGGTCATACATCTTCCCTATATATTAATACAGCGACACAGAAGGAAAAGATTGAACTCTTCTATGAGACCATGAAGACCTGCCGTGTACTGATCAACACCCCTGCTTCTCAGGGTGGTATCGGTGATATCTACAACTTTGCATTAACTCCTTCCCTCACCCTTGGTTGTGGTTCCTGGGGCGGTAATTCCGTATCCGAGAACGTTGGGGTAAAACATTTATTGAATATTAAGAATGTTGCGGAGAGGAGAGAGAATATGCTTTGGTTCAAGGTTCCTGAGAAGGTTTATTTCAAGAGAGGTTGTTTACCAGTTGCTTTGAAGGAATTACAGACCATGGGCAAGAAGAAGGCCTTCTTAGTAACGGATCAGTTCTTATATAAGAATGGTTATGCAAGACCGGTAACGGATCGATTAGAAGAGATGGGAATTCAGTTCACCGCCTTCTATGATGTGGAGCCGGATCCAACCTTAAAGAGTGCTATGGCAGGTGCTGCGGCTATGCGTCTGTTTGAGCCGGATGTAATTATTGCCCTGGGTGGTGGTTCCGCAATGGATGCAGCCAAGATCATGTGGGTACTCTATGAGCATCCAGAGGCTGATTTCCAGGATATGGCTATGCGCTTTATGGATATTCGTAAGCGTATCTACACCTTCCCTCATATGGGAGACAAGGCAATGTTCGTAGCAGTTCCAACGTCTTCCGGTACTGGTTCGGAAGCAACTCCATTTGCAGTAATCAGTGATAAGGATACGGGACATAAGTATCCTTTAGCAGATTATGAACTGCTTCCAGATATGGCGATTGTGGATGCGGATCTTCATATGACCCAGCCTAAGGGCTTAACTTCTGCCTCCGGTATTGATGTTATGACCCATTCCTTAGAGTCCTATGTATCCGTGATGGCAACCCCATTTACGGAAAGCTACTCCAGACAGGCTGCGAAGATGGTATTTGACTACCTTCCTAGAGCATATGATCTTGGTGCCAAGGATGCCGAAGCTCGTGAGAAGATGGCGGAAGCATCTTGTATGGCAGGTATGGCCTTTGGTAATGCCTTCCTTGGTTTAGTTCACTCCATGGCGCATAAGTTGGGTGCGTTCCACCATTTGCCACATGGAACCTGTACCGCGCTGTTACTGACTCCGATTATTCGCTTTAACTCTGTGGATGTTCCAACGAGAATGGGAACCTTCCCTCAGTATGAGTATCCACATGCCAAGGAAAAATATGTGGAGATTGCGAAGTTCTGCGGTATTACCGGTAAGGATGATGAGGAAGTATTCGAAAACTTCATTCAGTCCTTAGAGGATTTGATCGATCATATTGGAATTCATGGTTCCATTCAGGAATATGGTGTGGATGAGAAGTATTTCTTAGAGACCCTGGATAATATGACGGAGCAGGCCTTCGATGATCAGTGTACGGGTGCGAATCCAAGATATCCATTGATGGCAGAAATTAAGGAATTATATCTGACCTGCTACTATGGAAGAAAGGATGCCGTATCCAACCGTAAGAAGAAGAGAAAATAGACCGTAAGAAGAAGAGAAAATAGAAAGAAAAACCCCGGTGCTAGGTAGCATCGGGGTTTTTGCTGTTTTTCGATTCTTTTAAACGCTTGAGGCGCTTTTTTTCCTGTACATGTTTTTGACGGGCACGAAGTTCTGCTAACTTCTCTTCATTGGTGCGCTTGGTGGTTTTAATCACATAATATAGGCCGTCATCCGTCTGTTTAATTCGCAGCTTACTTTTAATTAAGCCATGTACGGGGCAGATTCCCACGCTGTGATAAGTCTTTCCATTGGAGCTAAACCAGTGAAGTTTCTTGCGAAGTCGTCGATGCGTCGGACAGAGGAAACACTCCACTGCGGATACATTGCGATCGGAAAGGATTGTATCCCGATTGGTAAATCCGTGGGAAATATATTTCTCATAGGTTCCGAAGTTGGCATAGATTTCTTCACCCTTTTCAGGAATCCGATAAGTATCGATGGAATAGAAGGCATGTACCTTCTCAAAATGCAATTTTTTAAATACTGCAGCCGTATATGCGGCATCATTTAAGGCCGAATGGAATTCCATGGACTCCTTTAAAGGGAAGAATTCAATGGCCGCCTGAAGGGTTTTTCGTTCCTTTCCATCCTCGAACTGAATACTGAATAATTTCTGAATATCATAGTAATAGATGGGCTTTTGGAACAGGGGATGGATGTTACTCATATTGTAGTAGTTCATATTCTTCTGGAGTTCGGTAAGATCCGAAGTACCCCAGGTACAGAACGTAAAATCCTCTCCACAGAAATCCAAAAATTCTTTCATCACCTCTGGAAAAGGGCGTCCCTTCGCTTCTAACTCTTTGCTGGTTACATGAACAATCTGTTTCGTAACAAAGTGTAATTCTTTATATAATTTTGGTTTTACGAAGGCATGAAAGCGTCCCGTTTCTTTGCGCTTTTCATTGAGACGGATGGCACCGAATTCAATGATTTCGAAAGGAACCCCACTGATGGATTGTTCTTTTCCCCGAGGCGACTGATTCCATTCCAGATCAAAAATAATATAATTCATTGTAATATTCCTTATGAATCTGTGGACGATTCGTTCTGATTCGGTTCCTTAGCTTGATTGGCAGCATTCTGTTTCTTCTTACGACTAATGTATTTTACAATGATATCCGTACGACCGATGTACTTACAGCCGTAGCATACACGATTGCCAGGGAGATCCTGTACACGAACCACCCGACCTTCTAAAGAAATACGGGTATCCAAATCCGTGTAGGTTAGGTTCACCACAATACTGGTTCCATGGCGATTGGCTGGATTGGTACAGATAAAGGAAAAACCTGTGGATCCCACATCACGAACCATTACATCTTCAGAATCCGTTCCAAAATTCACAGTTCCTGGAAGATTCACCTTCTGTCGATATACCCGGCGTCGATTCATCTCCACCCCTTCTACGGAGGAGTTGATGGCCTGTCTGGTAGCCTTTCCAATCCGGAAGAGTTTTACCACGGCACTATGCCATACAATGGGACGACGATTGGCCTGAACATAGGAAACAGAAACAGGAACGCCGGAAAAATTCACACTTCTTCCATGGGAATCGGTAATTAGATCAACCCAGATTCCGCCTCCGGAGATGGGTTCCTGGACACGTGTTTTAAAATTTAAAGTTGTGTTGGAATCCTTGACTGTTAATACAATCTCGGATTTCGGTGGAATTTCAGAAAGCTTCATGATATCTTACCTTTCGTGAAGTTAACTATTGGATTACTTACTATCGGAATCTTTTCCGATTCTTTTTATATGCATTTCTGCGTCGTCTGGTTTTGGTGACTTCTTTGCCGTAGGCAGAGAACTTCATAAATAATACACCACTTACCATGATCAGAAGGAAGAGTGTGAACAGAGCAACATAAGTTACCTGGTACACATTAACGATGATAAATTCCTTGATCTCAAGTGGCTCTTCCTCTGCTTCTGGCAGATATGGAAGATTGGTAGGCTTCGTTAAGGAAGAAACCTGCTTAGTGGCAGTAACATACATCTCAGAATTACCCACATTCACTCCCGCATAGGAGAAATCAATGTATGCGTAGGCATCATCATCCGTAGAAGCCTTGGTAATATGCATGCTAATCTGATCCGCATTTACGCCCTTAGGAACTGTAACTGCCGAAGAGGCTAAAGAGAAGTTTAAGCTTCCTCCATGATTAAATACCGTGGAAGCGTAGTAGTCCGTGCCCTTTAATAAGGAGGACGTATCCGTACTGGTTAAAGTAAGCTTCTCAAAATTATCAAATCCATAATTAAAAAGATTAATCGTATCCATATAGCGGTATTCCGGCTCTTCACAGAGGAATACCACACAAATCAAATTCATATCCCCCTTGGTAGCATAAGTACACAGGGTATATTGGGATTCGTCGGTAAAACCGGTCTTACCACCCACCGCATATTCATAATAATATTCGCTGGAAGGCTTTAACATCTCATGACGCTGGTTCACAATACGAGTCTTCTCATACTTATTGGAAGCAGAGATTTCATACTGGGTCGTCTTCATGATATTGATCATGGTGGAGTTAGCCATAATTGCCTTGGAAATCATGGCAATATCATAACAGGTGGTGTAATGGTCCGGATCACTTAAACCACTGGCATTGGCAAAATGCGTATCCGTGGCTCCAAGTTCTGCCGCCCGATTATTCATCATGGTTGCAAATGTAGCAATATCCCCGCCCACATGTTCGCCAAGTCCATATGCCACATCATTGGCAGAGTGGAGAAGCAGAGCATAGAGCGCTTCTTCGATGGTGTAGGTTTCCCCTTCTTCAATTGGCATCTGGGCATCTTCCCAGGTAACAGAATGGGCCGCATCATAGGAGAAGGTAATCTGCTCAGAAAGGGAGCAGTTCTCCACGGTAAGAAGACCGGTCATTAATTTCGTAATGGAAGCAGGATAACCCATCTGATGACTGTTCTTGTCATAGAGGATGGTTCCTGTATCTGCATCCATGAGGATGGCGGAGCCTGCGTGAATACCGGGAGCTTCCGGCCATTCAGCGATGGTAATGGAATTCTCATTCAGAGTGGTCGTATCAATGGTTGGTTCTTCTGAAATCGGCTTTCCATCAGCATCCGTAGCATTTTCCGTATTCTCTTTGGAAGAGTCATCACTGCTTTGGGTAGTATTCGTTTTTTCTTGCGTTGAAGTCTTAGTTTCAGATGTTTCCGTGGTCTGTGTCGTCTTTTTATTGGATGCAAGAACATCACTTGCTTGCGCAAAAGGCATGCAAAGAACCAGTTCACATGCTAAAACAAGGGATAGTAACTTTTTTTTCATTATTTCTTTTCTTTCTTTTTGAGATTATTTCTCTTGATCACCTTTAAACGGGTGAATTCTTCACGTTCCTTCTCCTCCAAAGCCACGGTTATATCCTTCACCAGATTGGTAAGGGATGGAATCGTGATATTCTTTAAGGCATTGGCACGTTTTTGAGTTTTTTTAATATTGGTAGCCAATCGATAGGCAGAATTCTCTACCTGAGAGAGGCGTATGGTTAAAGCTTTTACTTTTTCAAAATTCTGGGTTGCAAGATCTAAGGAAGCCTTGGTATCCTGCAGGGAATATTGAATGGTATTGGATGGTGTGTATTCTACCAGGGGAATTTCGGTACCCATAATACTACGTGTCTTTATACGAATGCTATCCTCCAAGGGTGTGGTGGCAGCAATCTCCATGACGGTACTGATTCCGTTGTTAATATTGGCAATCTGAAGGGATGCATATGCTTTGGCGAAGGTGTCATGAATCTCCTGCTGTAGGGAGGAGGCTTCGTCAATTAATTCCATCAGCTCTCGAATAAGAATATTACGCTTCTTATCCATGAGTTCATACCCTTGCATCGCAAGGGCTAAGGAGTTTTTAGCAAGAATCAGATTACCTTTGGTAGGAAAGGTATTAGGATCCATCGAATCACTCACTTTCAGGGGCAATGCCCATACAAAATTTATTGTACCATAAATACAGTGTTAGAAAAAGGAAAATTATACTGGATAGTATTGATCCAGGATTTTGGTATTCACACGATCGAGCTCGGAACGAGGAATAATCTTTAATAGTTCCCAACCAAGGTTTAAGGTATCTTCGATGGTACGGTTCTCGGTAAAACTCTGTCCCACGAACCGGCTCTCGAAGGCACGGCCAAATTCCAGATATTTTTGATCCAATGGGGATAATTCATCCTCACCAATAACGGAGGCAAGTGCTCTGGCATCCCCCACCTTGGCATAGGAGGAGAAGAGCTGGTTGGCAAGATCCTGATGGTCTTCCCTGGTATATCCCTTACCAATACCATCCTTCATAAGTCTTGAAAGGGATGGCAGAACATTGATCGGTGGATAAATTCCCTTACCATTCAAGGTACGATCCAGGACAATCTGTCCTTCCGTAATATATCCGGTTAAATCCGGAATCGGATGGGTAATATCATCATTTGGCATGGTGAGAATTGGAATCTGTGTTACGGAACCGGTGGAACCTTGAACAATTCCCGCTCTTTCATAGATGGTGGAAAGTTCGGAATAAAGGTAACCAGGATATCCTTTTCGGGATGGAATTTCTCCTCGGGAGGAGGATACTTCACGCATGGCCTCGGCAAAGGAGGTCATATCCGTAAGGATTACCAGAATATGTTTTCCCTTTTCAAAAGCCAAGTATTCTGCTGCCGTAAGAGCTACTTTCGGAGTGATGAGTCGTTCCACCACCGGATCATTGGCAAGATTTAGGAACATGCACACATGGGAGGAAACACCACTTTCTTCGAAGGTTTTCTTAAAATATTCTGCCACATCGTACTTTAATCCCATGGCGGCAAAGACGATGGCAAACTCTTCCTTGGAATCCTCTCCGAGGGAGGCCTGACGTACAATCTGAGCTGCTAACTGGTCATGAGGCAGACCATTGCCGGAAAAGATGGGAAGTTTCTGACCACGAATCAGGGTGGTTAAGCCATCAATTGCGGATATTCCCGTACGAATATAGTTTCTTGGATATTCTCTGGATACGGGATTTAAGGGCTTTCCATTCACATCGGCACGTTTTTCGGCAATGATGGCTCCCTGTCCATCCAAGGGTTCGCCCACACCGTTAAAGGTTCGGCCTAAGAGGGCATCGGATAGAGCAAGCTCCATGGGATGTCCTGTAAGACGGGTGCGGCAATTGGTTAAGGACATGTTATCCGTATTTTGAAATACCTGAATGACTGCGCGATCCTCGTAGATTTCCACAATCTTACCCAGTTTTCGTTCTTTTTGATTCACGGTAATTTCTACAATTTCATCATAGGAGGCACCACGGATGCCTTCGATGGCGATTAAGGGTCCGTTGATTTCTGAAAGACCCATATATTCGATATTCATAAACCGTCCTCCTTAATTTCTTGCCAGTACATCTTCGTAGAAGGCATCGATGTCTTTAAAATACTGATCCAAAGCGTCTAACCGGTTATTCGGCACATCGTATTTGATGGCGATGACTTTCTCGAAGATATTATTCTCTCGAAGAATGGACACGGGCATTCCCATTTCCACTAATTCTTTGGATTTGGTATATAGGTAGAGGATGATCTTCATCATCTGATATTGCTTCTGGAGCGGAACGCAGGTATCTTCCGGATGGAAGGCATTCTGCTGTAAGAAGCCAAGGCGGATGACACGGGCAATCTCCAAGGTGAGTTTTTGATCGTCCGGAAGCACATCACTACCAATTAATTTTACAATTTCCATCAGGGTACTTTCCTGATTTAATAATTCCACGATCTTCATACGACAATCCATGAAATCACCGGCCACATTCTCATTGTACCAAGGACCAAGATCATCGAGATACTCGGAATAGGAGGTGAGCCAATGAATCGCTGGGAAATGTCTGGAATAAGCTAAGGATTTATCCAGTCCCCAGAAACAGCGAACAAATCGCTTGGTATTTTGGGTAACGGGTTCTGAGAAATCTCCACCCTGTGGGGATACTGCGCCGATAATGGATACGGAGCCTTCCTCCCCATTTAAGGTTTCCACCATGCCGGCACGCTCATAGAAGGCCGCAAGCCGGGAAGCTAAATAGGCTGGGAAGCCTTCTTCCGCAGGCATTTCCTCTAGTCGACCGGATAATTCACGAAGAGCTTCCGCCCAACGGGAGGTGGAGTCCGCCATAATAGCCACATCATAGCCCATATCCCGATAGTATTCGGCCAGGGTAATGCCCGTATAGATGGATGCCTCACGAGCCGCTACGGGCATGTTGGAGGTGTTAGCGATCAGGGTGGTTCGCTCCATCAAAAGATTACCGGATTTTGGATCCTCTAATTGGGAGAATTCCTCTAATACCTGTGTCATCTCGTTGCCTCGTTCACCACAACCAATATAGATGATAATATCCGCATCGGACCACTTGGCAATCTGATGCTGATTCATGGTTTTACCAGTACCAAATCCGCCTGGAATTGCTGCAGTACCACCCTTGGCAATTGGAAAGAGGGTATCTAAAATTCGCTGTCCCGTAATGAGCGGAAGGCTAATGCGTTCTCTTGCGGCAGTTGGTCGTGGAATACGGATGGGCCATTTCTGCACCATGGTAAGATCTACGATGGAGCCATCCTCTTTCTGTAACGTGGCAATGGTATCCTTTAAGGTATAGGAGCCATTGGGCATAACGGATACGATGGTTCCAGCAAGATTTGGAGAAAGCATTACTTTGTGGACAATGGCTTTGGTCTCCGGTGTGGTGGCAAGAATCGCACCACCCTTTACCACATCCCCCGGTTTTACGCAGAGCGTTACATCCCAGGATTTCTCATAATCTAAGGAGTCCACGCTGACACCCCGGGCAATATAGGCCCCGGAAGCTTTGGCAATACTTGCTAAAGGGCGTTCAATACCATCAAAGATGTTATTTAAGATGCCTGGGGCAAGAGTAACGGAGATGGGAGCATCGGTACCGATGACTTCATCCCCTGGGGCAAGTCCCGTGGTCTCTTCGTAGACCTGGATGGTGGTAAGGTTTCGGCTTAGGGCAATGACTTCTCCCACTAAGCGTTCCTTTCCCACATAGACCATCTCGGCCATCTGAAATTCTGTTTTTCCTTTGATGTAGATGACGGGGCCATTTACACCATAGATGATTCCTTGTTTAGTCATTGGAGTTACCTCCGTTAAAGCTGAATCGTTCATATTCTTTGGCAAAGCCAGTATCAAATGCATGTTCGATCATGATTTCTCTTGCAGGAATCACTGCTCGAATTCCGCCGCCAAAGGAGGTTTCATTCACCACATAATCACAGTCATAGAGCTTGGAAAATTCGTCGATGAATTTCTCATCCTCCGGATCCATATAGATGGTAACCCGGTCCTCCCCGGCAAATTCCAGAATATGTTCAATATATTCTTGTAATTTTAGTTTATAATCCGCCGTCTTTCGATAGACCCGAAGGAGGGTGGATACTTCATTAAATATGGCCTCTTTTAGCTCCGTATGACGGTCTGTTAAAGATTTGCGGGTGGCAATTAACTGTTCCGTCAGTTCATGATTGATACTTCGACGAATCTTTACCTCCGCATCCTTTTTGCGTAATTCTTCCGCCGCATCAATGGATTTTTTATAGTCTTCCATCTCCTGCTCTAAGGAGGCACGATATTGGATCAATGTCTGATTGCTCTGTGCTCTGGCCTCTTCCAAGGAGGAGGCATAAAAATGTTTTAGTTTTTCATTAATCGTCACAGTCCCATCTCCTTTTCTTACAGTTTCAGACCGATGGCCTCATTCACATATTGGGTAATAAAGTCCGCTCCCCGGTCAGAACCGTGGCGGTCCGGTATTTCTACAACCAGTGGCAATCTGCGATTCAGCTTGATGTCGCGAATCTCCTCGGGAAACTGATTACTAAGCTCTTCCGTAATAAGAAGAATGCCGATTTCCGGATTCTCCAACACTTCGGAAAGCTTGGCAGAGAATGCTTCCTGGTCATGAACAACGACTCCATCCACCCCCACAAGGCGCATGCCCGTCAGGGTATCGATGTTATCGCTAAGAAGATACATATACATTAGAGCTTACCAAGGATGGAGAAGGAAATGATCAGTCCGTACAGGGCGATACCTTCTGCAAGACCAACGAAGATCAAGGATTTACCGAGGATACTTGAATCTTCACTAATTGCACCAAGGGCAGCAGAAGCGGCACTTGCTACCGCAATACCACCACCGATACAGGAAAGACCAGTTACAATGCCGGCTGCAATATAACCAAGGCCGGTGGCAAGACCGGAATTACTAGCTTCCTGGGCAGCAGAAACATCCCCACTAAAGAGCATCACCGTGGCGATCAATAAGGTACCAAAGAAGAAGAAGGTATTAACCGCCAAGCTGGTTTTAAAACGTCCTCTACTTCGTTCCCCGATCAGATAATAACCGAAAGGAAGAATAATACTTAATACTAAAGTGATTACCATTAATAATTTTACTGTTGTTGTCATTGGATGACCTCCTTTAAGATATGTTAAGTTGGGATCAAGAATTCCCATTAATCGATTTCTTTATCGATGACATAAGGGGTAAATGGTTTTCCATTGCCCTGATAAAATCTTGAAAACATCTCATAATATTCCAGTCGCAGTACCTGAATTCCCACGATCAGGCCCTCCATACCGGCAACAAAGATATTGCCCAGGATGACCACTAAAAGATTCGGGGAACCGCTTTCGATTCCTGCAAGCATTAAAACCACCTCCATCATGGCTGCATGGGATACGGCAAACGCGCCCACACGCACGAAGGAAAGAGTATTGGAGAAGTAGGACAGCAGTACTTCAAACATCTCAAAGAAGGTCTGTGTGAAGAACATGCCAAGACTTCCCTCAATAAGCTTTGGCTTTTTGGTGATCCAGTTGGTTAGCGGCTCCTTGCAGGCAATGAGAAGGAGCGGTAACAAAAACATCACCACGAACACGGCTGTTGCAGGAAGGGGGCGTCCCATCATAAAGAGGAAAATCACTGCCACAAGGGACCCATAGAAGATGAAACCTGCCAGACCATTGGTATCAAAGCAAATGCGTTCGATGTCTTTTTGCTTGATCGCATTGCATATCTGAAGCACCATGGCTCCAAGAATCAGGAACATACCAAAGGCGATGGCAATTACGAAGATGGTATTCATTCGTCCGATGAACGGAAGATTGGTCATGGCTTTGGATGGTTTCAACCACAGGGCCGGGAGCCAATCTTCAAAGCCGAAGACGGAACCATATAGAACACCAAACAGGGTGGAGCAAAGTCCACAACATGCAATAATTCCGGCAAGATTAATCTTCTTCCAGCGATATAACAGGAGTCCCAGGAGAAAGAGCACCAGTCCCTGCCCCACATCACCGAACATGGCGCCAAAGATAAAGGAATAACTGATGGCGACAAATAGGGTGGGATCGATTTCGTTATAATTCGGTAAGCCATACATCTGGATGTACATTTCAAAGGGCTTAAATAAGGAGAAGTTCTTTAACTTGGTAGGGGGAACAGAGATGGTTGCCTTGGTATCCCGAGGATCCTCTAAGTAGCAAAATAGCTCTTCTTCCGCTTCACAATCCTTCTCCAACGCTTTCGCATCCTGATCACTGGCCCATCCGCAGAGGATGAAATAATCGGCACGGGAAGCGGAGTGTGGAGTGATGGCTGCCAGTTTTCGAATATCGAAATTATCCGTTAGGGTGGTTAATTTCTTCTTGGCGGCAATGTATTTTTCAAGATTCTCCGTAAGATAAACCACCGCATCCGCACTGATTTTGTTCTGGCGGCGCTTTAAGCTAGAGATTTCTGTCTCCAAATTGTGGTAGATATCCGCCGGAGTACCATCATATTCCTTCGGAAGATAGGTCTTCTCAAAATGCAGGGTGGAGAAGATACCACTCATTCGGGAGGCCTGATTGACGGTGGTGAAGTACACACCCCAGACATAGCCATCGCTTTCCTCACATTTTACAAAGACCACATCTAACTCATCATACATATAATTGATGAAGCGCTCGTACTGTTCTTTCGGCATTCGTCCAAATTGGAAGCGGATGTACTTTAAATTCAGGATATCCATGATATTATATTCGAGATTACGGAAGGGATGAACCACATTCATTCGCTCCTGGAGGGGAGCAATCTGGTTACTGATGGCATCCATCTCCGTATCCATCTCACTTAATTTTCGATCCGCCTCATCTAAAAGTTGGCTAATTTCCTCATAGGAAAGGGAAATTCCCTGGGAATTGCCTTCTAAGCTAATATAGCGCTCATAGTTTTCGAGGCGGGCCAGGAGTCCTTTATAGGGATTGGATTGGGTAAATGGTCGGAGATTTTGCACATCTTTTAATTCTGTCAGCGCATTTTCCAATTGAATCTCATATTTGGAAAGGTATTGTTCGGTCACACGATCAATATCATCCTTAGGCCCCGTAATGGTTAGGAATTTCATATTGACGATCATGTCAAAAAACCTCCATTCATATAGTCTAATATGGTTCTGGCATCGAGACCATATCGAATGCCTTCTAAGGCTCGAATCAGACGATTCTTTTCATTCTCCTTAGTAATTAAATAGGAGTAAACACTGGCAATGGAATAGGGATTGGCCTTCGCTGTTTTTAGAGCAATGGTTTCCACGGTCCTGTCAAATGTATCATGTAGGGCGGCTGCATTGGTAATTCCATAATGCTTACCGTAGTAGGTTTCTTTTAACAATGCATCGAATTCTTCAATGCTGGAGGTGTTAATAAATTCCTTCACATCCCCAGCGTGGAGTTTAAAGTGGCAGGGAATCAGATAGGTAATAATCCGATCCTGTTCAATATGAAAATTAAATTTGGCTCGTCGGATCCAGGCCAGATTACACAGATCAATCTGCGTGCCATAATGGAAGCGAACCATATCGGAGTTATCCGTAGTAGATAAGGTATCCAGTCGATTTAAGGTTTTCCATACATTGGCATAGTAATGCAGGTTAATGGCCAGTTCGTAATCCGCATAGGTGGAGCCGGGATTGTTTCCAAGATAGGTAAAAATAGGCGCATATGCGGTATGTTCCATGGCCTCAGAAATCTCTTCCATGGTGGTGGCTTTGGTGAGAGCCTCGGCGCTAAATCTGGTGTGCCGCTCAAAAAAATCATCAAAGGTCACATGGAAATCGGCAATATTATGGTCGTGCATCACCCTGGTGATACAGCGTTTTAAAAAGGAAATTTCTAAGCCGTGAAAATAAATGTCGAGATAGGTTCGCTGGTCCGCAGTGGCAAAGAGATAGATCTTCTTAAAGTCCTCATAAAGGGCTTGGGGAAGAAGGGTCTCAATGGTTCTACGGTGCAGGGAATTGGCGTCCGACTGTTCGAAGATGGTGGCATACGATGTATGTTCCTTAAGATATGTCAAGAACTCTGGGACAGAGGGCTGGGACGCGATTTCTGCATATTGTTCGGGCGTAATTAAGTGCCCTTCCATGGCTTTTAACTTGGCATGAATGCCACTGTAGGAAGCTGCAATACCCATAATTACACCTCGATAATTCTCTGAAAGATGTCTTCGGCAATCTTGGTATGATTGGCGGTGAAGTTCTGATTCAGTGCCACAATAGCCTCTTCGGTGGACTGCTTGGTGGAACGAAGCTCCGCGTCAATGGAGGATTGAAGTGAACTTCGCAGGGAAGCTAAGGACTCCGCTGTGGCTTTCGTGGCCAGGAGCTTGTAATCCCGTTTCATCTCTTTAAAACGGTCTAAGAAATCCTTCTCTGCATTCACCGTTGTAGTCTGATAATGATCCGCACGTTCTTCTATGGATTGTAATGTTTCGATAACTTTATCCATGCGTATCCCCTCTTTTCTTTGCATACTGATAAAAATAAATCTAACGACTTCATTATAAGCATTTTGTGGAAAAATTGGAATATTTTTCGCAAGATTTGTGGATTTCTACATCCTTGTCAATTTCTAGAAACACCGATATAATCGTAGGAAGTGTAAGAAGACTCGCCCCACCAAGAGCCTGCTTAACCCTAGGAGCAGAGTGGATGGGCGAATTCTTCTATGAAATTATGAGAAAGAATAAGAGTTAGGAGAGAGCGTATGCGTCTTAGAAATGTGCCGGGTGCTAAGGAAGCCATGGTGGAAAGTGAATATGTATTAGCAGATCCGGAGCCAATGGCCGGAACCTGGAAGGAAGTCTTTGGAAATGATCATCCTATTCGGATTGAAGTGGGCATGGGAAAGGGAACCTTTATTACCACCTTAGCCAAGGAACATCCGGAATATAATTATGTGGGAATTGAAAAGTATTCTAGCGTGTTAATTCGTGCTCTGGAAAAGCAAAATGAGTTACAACTTCCCAATCTTCGGTTTATTCGTATGGATGCGGAAACCATTACGGAGATTTTTGGAGAGGGAGAAGTGGATCGCATCTATCTGAATTTTTCCGATCCATGGCCTAAGGACCGTCATGCCAGACGCCGTCTGACTTCAAGAGAATATATGGCTCGCTACGATCGGATGTTAAAAAAGGACGGGGAAGTGCAGTTTAAGACGGATAATAATGATTTGTTCGAATGGTCCTTAACGGAGATTGAGGAAGCAGGCTGGAAGATTCGAGAGTTTACCAGGGACCTTCATCGGGATGAGAAGATGAATGAAGGCAATGTGATGACGGAGTATGAGGCAAGATTTTCTGCCCAGGGTCAGAAAATCAATAAGTTGATTGCGATTCGCTAGGGATTAAGTGAAAGATTCGTATCAAAATAGCGTAAAAATAAGCGGTATCGGGAGTTTCCTGATACCGCTTTTGGTTTTTGTTAGCGCTCACGTTTCTTGATTTCTTTGGCAGAACCATTAGGATCAAAGGTGATTTCCCGCTCCAACATCCGCTCTTCTAAGAGGATATTATAACCATACAGAAGTACGGCAACGGTTGGTACACCGATCAACATACCGATGACGCCAAAGAGGCTTCCACCAAGGGTAATGGCAAAGATTACCCAGAATGGCTTAATACCCGTGGACTGTCCAAGAATCTTTGGCCCTAAGTAGAGACCATCGAACTGCTGAAGGATAAATCCCATAATTAAGAAGATCAGTCCGGAAAGTGGATCCTTAATTAAGAGGATAAAGGTTCCAAATGCTACACCAATCAATGGACCAAAATAAGGGATCATATTGGTAATGCCAAAGGTTACACTGATCAATACGGCAAAATCCAGTCTCAGGATGGACATTAACACGAAGCAAAGAATTCCGATGATCATGGAATCCAAGGTCTTTCCCGTGATGTAGTTGGAGAAGATGACATTGGCTTCCCGGGATAACTTAAAGATAAATCCGCTGCGCTTAATAGGAAGGTAAGCATAGAAGAATCGCTTCGCTCCCTCGAGCATTGCGGCCTTGTCCCCCAGTACATAGGCGGAAATAATGAAGCCCAGAATGATATTCCAGATTCCCCGAATCACTAATAAGGACTTATTGGCAATGATTGGCAGGAGGTTGGCGGTAAAGGTGGTAGCATATTCCACCACTCTAGGAGCCGCATCCTGTACCACGGAAACAATCCAGCTAACATTGACTCCATGGATGGTTTCTGGCAAATGATTTAACCAGTCCACGATCTTGAAGTACTGCACATTTAACAGACCAATTAATTCTACTAAAGAATCATAGATCTGAGGAATGATGATGAATAAAATTCCTGTGATCAATCCCACAACCAGAATGTAGACCACAATCAGACTCCAGTAGAATGGCCATTTGGATGGCTTGTCGGAATTCTTCACCAGCTTCTTACGAAGGGGGATAAATACCTTTTGCATAAACCATTTCACCATGGGATTTAATAAAAATGCTAAAGAAAAACCCCACAGAAATGGAGAAGTAATCTTAAAAATATAGCTTAAAAGTCCTAAAAAACCATTCCAATCCAATAGAATTTTTCCTATAATCATGGAAGAGGCTACGAATACTAAGGACCATAATACAATTTCGTAATATTTTTTATTATTCATAAAAACCTCACAAAGTTTCAATATTTATGGGTATTATAAAATACTTTACCCTTTGTTGCAATCTTTCTTAAAATGGCTAAAAGCCAGTAGTGGTAAGGGCTTGCGGAGTATTTGGAGAGAATAAAAAATTTTTTTAAAAAATTTATAAAAAAAATGCTTGACGAAGAAATAGGTCTTGGATATAATAGCATTTGTGTTCAGCAAAAACACGAAAACAAAAAGAAGCGCGATTAGCTCAGTTGGTAGAGCACCTGACTCTTAATCAGGGTGTCCAGGGTTCGAACCCCTGATCGCGCACTAAAAGTCCCAAGCTTAGCGTTCGTGCAGGTTTGGGGTTTTTTTTGCCCAAATTTTGGATAATCGTTGATATGAGTGATAGAGGAAAGTTTGATGATTCGAAAACATTTGCATAAAATCGTATGTGGGATGGCGCTGTCCTGTGCCCTTAGCGGATGTGGCGGGGGTGGTTCCCAGGGCAATCCTTCCCAAACTATAGCAGAAGTGCCGACGATGCCAGCTCCTAGCGCGGAGGCAGAGACGGATGAAGAGGGGAATGTGATCGCTCCTTCCGAGGAAGAAACTACCACCAGTGCTTATTTGAATGATGTTGCAAGAACGAAGTACGTGCGCCTTGAGATTATGTCCAAGGATGGCGAGGTGACGGTGCGCATTATCGATGAGCATAATACGGTGATCACAGGAATTCCATTTACCGTGGTGGCAGTTCCTTTGGAAAAGAATACGGCTCTTGATAAGACCTTGTCCCCAACCATTGAAGGTGCGGAATATTCGGATGAAGAAGGGGACGGAACGGTGGAATTAGTGGATCTTGCGGACGGTTCCTACGGGATTTATCTTCGTCCCATGGATTCCTATATGTATGCCAATCCACTTCAGATTATGTATGCACCGATTCGTTATGATGATATTATGGACTCCATTGATGATTCCATTAAGACCCAGGAGGAAGTGGATGCCAAGAAAGAGGATAATTCCTATGTATCCCTGGATCGCACCACTTATACGGAAGAAGAAATTAAGGCCATGGAAAAGGCCAGGGATAATGCCATTAATATTCAGATCCTGCTTCATTCTGACGATGTGGTAGGTTCTACGAAGGTGTTTGACTGTATGATCCCGGATCTGGATGCGAATGGAGAAGTGCGTTATGAGAAATTAAACTCCTTCGAAATTCCGGCGGAAGTGAATTTGGACGATTATCTTACGGAAGAAAATCATTATCAGCTTTTGGTGGGTGGAAAGACCTGGGATGTCTATGCCTATGAAGAGAAGCGTTTTGATCCACGAATTGAGGATACGTATATCTCCACCTGTATTGCCAAGAATGAAGCCGGGGTTTATACCATGTATAACCTCTATCCTTATATGGTAAAGAGTAAGGAAGATGTGTATATTGGCTGGTATTCCAGCCACGGTAAGACCTATTATAATGATAAGAATGGTCTTCCATTAACCGGATGGCAGAAGCTTGATGGTATGTGGTATTACTTTGGGGCCAATGGGGAGAAGGCATCCATGACGGGTGTGGATATTTCCCAGTACCAGGCAGAGATTGACTGGGCTGCCTTAAAGGAAAGTGATATTGATTTTGTAATTATTCGATGCGGTTTCCGTGGATACGGCACGGGTGTGCTGGTGGAGGATTCCCGCTTCCGTGAAAATATTGAGGCTGCGGAAGCAAATGGTATTCCTTATGGAGTCTATATCTTCTCCCAGGCGGTGAACACCAAAGAAGCGGTGGAAGAAGCTGCTATGTGTATGCGCCTGACGGAAGGTTATCATCCAACCCTTCCATATGCCATCGATATTGAGGCCTGTGGTACGGCCAAGGACCCGGGGCGTCAGAATAAGTTAACTGCGTCAGAACGTACGGATGTGATTAACGCCTTTGATGCGGCGATTCGTCGTTACGGTGGAGAAGCCATGGTCTATGCATGTAAGAGTTATCTTAACAATGAGATTTTGACCGATTATATAAGCTGTAAGATCTGGTATGCAATGTGGCCTAAGGCGGACAAAGAAGAAGTGAATTTAAAACGTGTGAATAAGACGGATGAGAATGGTGATCCGGTGGAATATAATGGGGATGCCTATGAAGCGGATCCGCATATGGTTCCGGACAGACCTTGTGAAATCTGGCAGTACAGTGACTGTGGCCAGGTTCCGGGAATTGAGGAATTGGTGGATTTAGATATCTGGATTCCTACGGCGGATTACAAGAAATATCAGTTGCCACTGGAGTAGTGGATCGGTAAGGTGCGGGTATGAAAGATTTAACGAAAGGTAGTATTCCGAAGGCGATCATTGGATTTATGATCCCTGTGTTCTTCGGCCAGTTGTTTCAGTTGTTTTATAGTCTGGTGGATACCCGGATCGTGGGAAGCACCCTGGGAAATGATGCCCTGGCAGCAGTGGGCGCCACCACTACGTTAAATACCTTGATCATTGGATTTTTAGTGGGTCTTACCAATGGTTTTGCGGTGATTACGGCCCAGAATTTTGGCGCGGGAAATAAGGACCGGGTGCGAAAAAGTGTGGCTTTAACCCTGGAGCTTGGACTTGGGATTTCCCTCGTCTTAACCGTGGTTAGCCTGGCGCTGTTACCAAAGATTTTAATTTGGTTAAATACGCCCGAGGAGCATCTTATGCATGGATATGAGTATATCAGTGTTATTATCGGTGGTATGACATTTGCCATGTTATACAATGTGTGTGCCAGCGCTCTGCGGGCGATTGGAGATACGGTGACACCGCTATTATTCCTGGTATTTTCTACCATATTAAATATTTTCCTGGATTATGGATTTATTCGGGGACTGCATATGGGTGTGGAAGGTGCGGCCTATGCCACGGTACTTTCCCAGCTGATCGCGTTTCTTCTATGTATTGTCTATATGTTCCGAAAATATGAGTTTTTGCGGCTTACGAAGGAGGATTTGGCCTATCATGGGGCGCAGGATTCTACCATGGCAAGAAAGATGCTTGCTACGGGTATTTCCATGGGCTTAATGTCTTCCCTGGTTTCTTTGGGTACGGTTGCGCTGCAAAGTTCCATCAACACCTTCGGTACCAATATTATCGTGGCGCATACGGCGGCGCGAAAGGTTACGGAGTTATTTATGATGCCATTTGCGGTGATGGGTATGACCATGACTACCTACTGCGGACAGAATCTTGGCGCGGGGCAGTTTTCCAGGATCCGGCAGGGCATCTGGTGGGCGCTTGGTCTTACTTGGGCCTGGTGTGCTTTGGTTTTAGTGGCTGCCCATACGATTTCTCCTTGGCTTGTGCAACTTGTGACGGCCACCAAGATCACAGAAGTGATTGAGACGGCTTCCTGGTATCTGCGGGTGGATACTACATTATATTTTGTGACGGCGATCATTACGGTGGTGCGAAATTCCCTGCAGGGAATTGGAGACCCCATTACTCCCATTGTTTCCAGCTTTATTGAGCTGGTGGGCAAGGTGGCTGCGGTCTTTGTGCTTGCTCCCCGCCTTGGATATTTTGGAATCATCCTGACGGAACCCATTGTGTGGGTGCTGATGGTGATTCCGTTAATTCTTCGGATCCTGACCATGAAGGAGATTCGAGGGGATTTGATGAAGAAGGAAATCTAGTATCGTGGTAGACTAGTATCGTGGTAGAAAAAAACACACGGAGCAGAGGATGCTTAAGGTACCTCTGCGTTCGTGTGTTTTTGTGATTCTATGAACTGCTATATTCCATGAATGCATAGGATCCATGAAATCCTGGATTTTATTAAATCATGCATTACATCAAACTTTCCAGCCACTCTAAGATATCCAAGTAGACGATGTGCTTACGATTCTCATTATGAATCTCGTGGCGCATATGGTCATAGAGGAGGAGGGATACATTCTTCACCCCATGATCTAAGTAGAGCTGGGCGGATTTTTTAACTCCCTCGGTGTACTGGCCCACAGGATCTTCCTTACCACTGATGAAAAGCAGTGGGAGATTCGGTGGAACGCGCTTGGCATTGTCCGGATCTTCAATGTATTTGATTAATTGGAAAAGTGTCTTAAATCCATTTACCGTGAATGGACGACCGCACAGTGGGTCATTCACATAGGCGCTTACCACTTCTTCCTTGGAACAAATCCAGTCGGCAGCTGTCTTTGGATGAGGAATCCTCTTAAAATAGCCGCGGAATGCGGAACGTGCCATAAAACGGCTCTTATAGTGGTCTCCATGGATGAATGTAAGGAGATTCGCCATGGCGATTCCAAAATTCAGGCGGGAGGAAGGAATCCAACCGGTACCACCAATAATGGCACCATCCAATCCTTCGCCATACATACTTAAATATTTCCGAGCCATGAAGGATCCCATACTGAATCCATACATAAAATATGGAAGTCCAGGGTGTTCGGAATGCTTCATCTTGTGGAGCGTATGAAGATCTTCAATAATAATCGTATCCCCATTCTCCTTCGCAAAATATCCAAAATCTGCATCGGATGTTACCGTACTACCATGTCCCAAATGATCATCTGCTACTACAATGAAACCGCGATCTGCCACATAACGGGCAAATGCGTCATAACGGTCCGCATACTCCTGCATACCATGTACAATCTGCAGAATAGCTTTCGGCTCACGTTCTTCAGGGATCCATTCAACTGCGTGGATCTGGGATTTGCCATCTTTAGAGTCATAGAAAATGTCTGCTTTCTCAGCCATGTTGATTCCCCCTTCATAGTTTTATTTAGCAGTTTATCGCTTAATTTCGTATTCCTGATTCATTAAACGATAGATACTCTGCTTATCATCGGTAATATTGAAATCACCGTGAATCGTGTGCTTGATTACGGATGAAGAAACTGCAAAATTAACGATATCATTTGGCTCCATGCCTTCCATAATGGCATAAATTAAACCACTGGAGAATGCATCTCCGCCACCCACACGGTCCAAAATATTGAAACGATAGGTCTTGGATTCAAAGGTTTCCCCGTCATACCACAGGTAAGCCTTTAATGAATTCTCACTACCGGAGTGAACGTAACGTACATGTCGACCAATGGCCTTAAAACCATAGCGGTCAGCAAGTGCCTTAAAGATGCGATCCTGCTCCTTGAAGGAAGGCTGCATGGAAAGACCTTCTTTTAAATCCTTGCCATCCGGACCTGGAAGATTGATTGGCTCGATACCGATTAACACATCCACATAAGGAAGATATTCGGTGATGCAATCTCTTGCTTCCTGCCATCCCCAGAGAGCACTACGGTAGTTACCATCGAAGCTGACGGTAAGTCCTAATTTCTTGGCTGCCTTTAAGGCCATCATGATCATATCCCGACAGCTTGCAGACAGTGCAGGGGTGATTCCGGACAAATGTAACCAATCAAAATCCTTTAACAAAGCTTCCATATCAAAACCTGAGAAGTCATAGGTTGCAAAGGAAGAATATTTACGATCATAGGTAACCTTGGAAGAACGAACTCCAAAGCCCTCTTCTAAGAAATAAATTCCAAGACGATCGCCACCAAATAAAGCACGGCTCATATGCACATCGTTGGAACGAAGGTAACGAACAGCGGCCTTACCAACGGAAGTATCTGGAAGAACCGTAAAGAAGGTGGAGTCCACCCCTAAATTGGCTAAGGATGCAGCAACGTTGGCTTCTGCACCACCATAAACCGCATTAAAACTGTTGGTATTACGAATCTTCTCATAGTTAGGAGGAGAGAGACGAAGTAAGATCTCTCCAATGGTAATAAAGCGAATGTCATGGATATCTTTCATTATAAGCACCTCATATCTTGTTAAATTTACATGTTCTGGTGGAACTGTATAAGTAATCATAGTTTAACATAAAATTTGTCAGATGTATATTCCAACAAGTTGACATTAAGAAGGGAATTTGATACTTTTTTATATTGATAAAGTGGGTTAATAAGAGTTTGTAAAAGGGTTAAACATTTTCTTGTAGAAGAAAGGACAAACTGTTATGCCAAAACTAAATGAACATTATCTTGAAATTAAGGAAACTTATCTTTTTGCTGAGGTTGCCCATCGTGTTGCGGAGTATACTAAGAATCATCCGGACAAACCGGTGATCCGCTTAGGAATCGGTGATGTAACAAGACCTCTTGCACCAGAAGTAATCGAAGGCCTTCACCAGGGTGTGGATGCCATGGCTTCTTCCGAGACCTTTATGGGTTATGGTCCGGAGCGAGGATATGATTTCTTGCGAAATGCCATCAAGGATTACTATGGTCGCAGAAATGTGGCAATTGATGCGGAAGAAATTTTTATTTCCGACGGAGCAAAGTCTGATACGGGTAATATCACGGAGTTGTTCGCGCCGGAAAGTGTTATTTTGATTCCGGATCCGGTGTATCCAGTATATGTGGATACCAATATCATGGGGGGCCACTCCAACATTTGCTATATGAATGCCAATGCGGAGAATGGATTTTTACCAATGCCGGAAGAGGGAGTCAAGGCGGATGTAATCTATATCTGCTCTCCGAATAATCCTACGGGGGCTTGCTATTCCAAGGCTCAGTTAAAGGAATGGGTGGATTATGCCAATGCCAATGAGGCGGTGATCCTTTTTGATGCGGCATATGAAGCATTTGTAACGGATGAAGAGCATTTGGCAAGAAGCATCTTCGAGATTGAGGGCGCAAGAACCTGTGCCATCGAGTTTTGCTCTCTGTCTAAGACGGCGGGCTTTACGGGAACTCGTTGCGGATACACCATCGTTCCGAAGGAATTAGTGTTTGACGCAAGTAACGGCAAGTCCATGAGCCTGAACGCCATGTGGAATCGTCGTCAGTCCACCAAGTTTAACGGAACTTCCTACATCGTGCAGAAGGGCGCAGCTGCGGCATTCTCCGAGGTCGGCATGGCACAGAGCATGGAAAACATTCGTTATTATAAGGAAAATGCCAAGTTGATTGCGGATACCATGGAGCAAATGGGCATCAAGTATTTTGGTGGCATCAACTCCCCATATATCTGGTTCGAGTGTCCTAAGGGCATGGATTCCTGGACATTTTTCGATTACATGCTGAATCAGATTCAGGTGGTGGGTACTCCCGGCGCCGGATTTGGTGAGAATGGTAAGAACTTCTTCCGTTTGACTGCATTTGGAACGAAGGAGAATACCGAGGAAGCCATGAGACGTTTTAGGACGTTGTAGGATATAACAATACACGAAAGTATAACGCTAAACATGGGATTGCGCCAGGCATGGGATTGCACGAAGATGCGTTAACACGTGGGAATACGAAGCATAGAGGAAAAGACATGTTATTTAACTCATATATTTTTATCCTGTTTTTCTTGCCTGTCACGATAACGGGATATTATCTTTTCAATTGCATAGAGGAAAAAGTGGCGAAAAACCACTGCTCTTACTGCATGGGAAAAATATGGTTAATTGGCATGTCTTTGTGGTTTTATGGGTATAATAATCCAAGTTACCTTCCCGTCATCCTGTTAAGTATTGTGCTTAATTATGGGATTTCTAAGGGGATTGAGAAGGGTGCCGGGGCCGTGGTATGGGGGAAACTCCTGCTGGCACTTGGAATCGCGGGAAACCTTGGCTCCATCTTCTATTTTAAATATTATGATTTCTTTCTTTCTAATGTAAATGCCTTATTTCGTCAAAATTTCAATTATGTGAATCTGGTGTTGCCGCTTGGAATTAGCTTTTTTACGTTTCAGCAAATTTCCTACCTTATCGATACCTATCGCGGGGAAACCAAGGGCTACACCTTCATAGATTATGCGCTTTTTGTGGTATTTTTCCCACAGCTTGTGGCGGGACCAATTGTGCTTCATAAGGAAATGATCCCTCAGTTTCAGGATGCATCGAAGAAGCATCTGTCCGCGGATCACATGGCCAAGGGTCTATTTATCTTTTCCTTAGGACTTTTTAAGAAGGTGATTCTTGCGGATACCTTCGGAGAAGCGGTGGATTGGGCCTTTGACACGGCAGTGGATCTCTCCACCTTAGAAGCTTTTGCGGTGTCGCTTTTCTACACATTCCAGTTGTACTTTGACTTTAGCGGTTATTGCGATATGGCGGTGGGAATAGGTCAATTCTTTCAGATACATTTGCCTCAAAACTTCAATTCCCCATATAAAGCCACATCCATTGTGGATTTCTGGAGCCGCTGGCATATGACCCTGACTCGCTTTTTGCGCAGTTACGTGTATTTTCCGCTGGGGGGCAGCAAAAAGGGTGCGGTGCGCACTTATCTTAATATTATGATTGTGTTCCTGGTCAGCGGTCTGTGGCATGGCGCCAATTGGACATTTGTGCTGTGGGGCCTGTTACACGGCCTGTTCCAGTGCCTGACCCGCCTTGGAAAACGCTGGTGGGACAAGCTTTTTGTGGGACTTCGTTGGCTGATCACCTTCCTTTTTGTGGATATTACGTGGATACTCTTCCGTGCAAATGATGTGAAACAGGCATGGCTCTACATCAAGCATCTGTTTGTATGGATTTATCCAACCGTTTGGCGGGATCCGATT
>JAILGS010000099.1 GCA_024696615.1 Lachnospiraceae bacterium | reverse complement strand
CAGTGCTCATGTTCATAGTTTCACTGCAAGTGGTTTAGATAGTGATTACTTCACAATCTCTGGTAACTTATCCGACTCCAAGGGTTCTGTAACCTATAACGGAGTAGAATATACTACCTGCTTAAAGATTGAATCCAAGACCAAGGTTACTTTCAAGACTTCTAAGGAAGCTACTTTAGTTCTTGTATTAGACAAGTCCAAGGCTAAGATCAAGGTGGATGGAGATACCATTACCGCTGATTCTAACGGAATTGTAACAGTATCTCTTTCTTCTGGTAGCCATACCATCGCAAAGAAGGACAGTGTAAACTGCTTCTACATGGTAGTAACAGAATAGGAAAACTCCTATACAATGTATTACGGGCGATAGCTACTTAAGCATTTACTAATACAATACGGGAAATCCCCCGGAAGACCTCACTTAGGTGAACTTCCGGGGGATTTTCTGTTTCAACCTCCAAAATACATTCGGATGGGATATTTGATTTTCAATTCTATACTTCCTCGTCAGTAATCTCTCCCGCAATGACGGCTTTCGCAGCCATAATTGGAGAAGCAAGATAAATCTGAACCTTACTGGTTCCCATACGACCAAGGAAGTTACGGTTACTGGTGGAAATTACCACTTCTCCGTCCGTTAAGACACCACCGGCACGGCCACAACAAAGACCACAACCAGGGGTAGTAATAATCGCACCTGCATTGGAAAGGATCTCCATGGTTCCATCATCCATAGCAGCCTTATAAACTTCACGGCTTGCTGGCGTTACGATAAACTGTACAAATGGAGCCTTCTTCTTTCCCTTTAACATATTGGCTACCATATGAAGATCTTCTAAACGACCATTGGTACAAGATCCAAGAAAGACCTCATCCACCTTCACACCCTTAATTTCAGAAACAGGATGAATATTATCCACTAAGGATGGACAGGCCATGACAGGAACCAATTCCTCCGCCTGATAATGTAATACACGGGAATAGGTTGCCCCCTCATCCGGACGAAGTTCCTTAATGGAATCATCATAAGGAATACCGCAGTATTCACAAGTCTTCTCATCCGGAATAAAGATACCGTTCTTTGCACCACATTCCACCGCCATATTGGACATGGTCATACGACTTGCTACACTCATGGCATCAATGGTGGTACCGGTAAATTCAATGGACTGATAAGTAGCACCGGAAGCGGTAAGATCACCGATAATTCGAAGGATTACATCCTTACTGGTAACATTCTCTGGAAGAACACCATCCACAACCACCTTAATGGACTCTGGCACACGTACCCATACCTGACCGGTACCAAGGATACTTGCCATCTCCGTATAACCAATACCGGTGGAAAAAGCGCCCACACAACCATAAGTAACGGTGTGACTATCCGTACCAAAAGCAATATCTCCAGGCTTTACATAACCAGCTTCCGTCATTAACTGATGACAGATCCCGTCGGTACGATGTACATGAGTGAGCCCATATTTTTCTGCAAATGCGTCACCAGCGTGGAATGCGATGGTATCGTCCGTCTGGGTAGCAGGTACAAAATGATCATAGATTAAACAAATCTTATCCGGGTCAAAGACCTTAGTAAAGCCCATCTCCTCAAATTTATGAATACAGAACTTGGCCATGATATCATCCACCATGCACCAGTCCACATTCACGGTAATGATGTCCCCCGGTTTTACCTCATGACCCACATTCCGTGCAAATATTTTCTCAACTAACGTATGTTTCATAATTCCAATCTCCTAATCACCAGTGAATCCTTAATCCAAACCATTTCTCTTACGCATTGCTTTCACTAAACCACCTGCGTTTAAGATATCCATTAAATTCTCTGGAAGGGAAGCGATTTCAAAAGTCTGACCATTTACCACAATCTTCTCTCCAGGAGTCACCTCTGCCACATCCCCTTCGGACACTGCATCATGTAATGCAGGACATTCAATCAGAAGAAGACCATTATTAATGGCATTACGGAAGAAGATTCGTGCAAAACTTTCCGCAACCACACAGGAAATTCCAAGAGCTTTCACCACTTCCGGAGCCTGCTCACGAGAAGAACCACAACCAAAATTCTTTCCAGCTACGATCATATCCCCCGGCTGAATCTTTCCAGCAAGTTCGGGACGCAGTGGGGAGAACGCATATGGCTTCATATCTTCCACACTCTTTAAGGCAAGGTATTCGGTAGGAAGTACAATATCCGTATCAATATCATCATTCAACTTCCAGATTTTGGCTTTAAATGTATTACTCATCTTTTCCATCCTCCTTATACACGATCCGCCGTGGTGATTTCCCCGGCAATAGCAGAAGCTGTCACAGTTTCTGCTGATGCAAGATAAACAAAGGAATCCTTATGACCTGCACGGCCCTTGAAATTACGAGTACCGGTGGAAATAAGTACTTCGCCCTCACCGATTACACCCTGACAAGCACCCCAACATACGGAGCAGTTCGGATTCATAATAATGGCTCCTGCATCCACAAAGATATCTAAAAGACCTTCTTTTAAGGCCTGATTATATACGCTACGACTGGCTGGAACCACTAAGAAACGAACCTTCGGATCCACATGCTTTCCCTTAATTACTGCTGCACCTGCTCGCAAATCCTCAATACGTCCATTGTTGCAGGAGCCAAGGAAAGCTTCATTAATCTTAACACCTAAGCATTCTCTGGCTGGAACCACATTATCCACAAAGTGAGGCTTTGCTACAATGGCCTCAATCTCATCCAAATCAATCTCATAGGTTGCATAATATACCGCATCCGCATCACTATGAACGATGGCCTTAGGCTCTCTTCTATGTTCCTTCAGATAATCCATGGCAATATCATCCACTTCCATCAGAGCAGTCTTGGCACCGGCTTCCACACAGAGATTACAGATGGCGATTCGATCCGACATGGTTAAGGTATGAAGACCTTCCCCACCAAATTCCATAGCCTTGTAATTGGCACCATTGGCACCGATCCTACCGATGATGGTAAGGATTAAATCCCTTGCGGTAACACCCTTGCGAAGCTTTCCATGGAGATTAAACTTAATACTCTCCGGAACTAATAACCAGGAAGTTCCTGTTACCATGGCATAGAGATAATCCGTACAACCAACACCAGTACCAAAGGCACCCAGAGCACCATAGGCACAGGTATGGGAATCCGCACCAAAGATTAATTCTCCCGGACATACATGATTTTCCATCATCACCTGATGGCACACGCCCTCTCCTTCATAATAGGTAATCCCGTGCTCTCTGGCAAAATCACGCATCTTCTTATGGGAAGCTGCGGTCTTAGGACTATCCGCCGGGATGTTATGATCCACCACCCAGACTAATTTACTCACATCCGCAATATGTGGATGCTTTAACTTATGATACATATCAATGGTAAGATGGGTAGTACCATCATTACTTAATAATTTATCCAAAGTAACTGTTTCAATATCGCCGGCCTTAGTGCTTTCCACCCCTGCTGCCAAAGCGATAATCTTTTCCGCCATTGTCATTCCCATGATTTAGTCCTCCTTATTCAGCGATGCAATTAAGCCGCCCTGATCTAAGATTTCCTGCATTCTCGCAGGAAGCTTGGTACAAGAGTAATCCTTTCCTCCCGCATGAATTACACCATGCTCTAAGTCCAGTTCCATCTCGTCCCCTTCGGAAACTACATCATAGAGTTCCTTACTAACAATTACAGGCATACCAATATTAATCGAATTACGGTAGAAGATTCGCGCAAAGGACTTGGCAATCACTGCCTTCACCCCTAAAGCCTTCAGGACACTTGGCGCCTGTTCTCTCGAAGAACCACAACCAAAATTCTCATCCGCCACCACAAAATCTCCTGGCTTTACTTCGGATGCAAAATCCGCATTTAATGACTCGAAGGTATGTGCCTTCATTTCATCAATGGTAGGAAATAGGAGATACTGCGACGCGATAATCTGATCCGTATCCACATCCTTGTAAAATTTAAAAATCTTTCCCATAAATCAACCTGCCTCCTTTATGGCATCAAAATTTCATTCATATGCTAAGATTAAGATCAGTCAAGACTCGCTCGCGAGTCTTGCGCGCCGGATTCGGGTCTGCTTCAGCAGACAAATTCCTGTCCGAATCCGTGCGCATCCTCGCGGAGCGTTTAACTCAGTCGGAGCTTGTACTCCG
>JAILGS010000019.1 GCA_024696615.1 Lachnospiraceae bacterium | reverse complement strand
GGAATTAATAAGTTCTAAGGAATCCTTTAAACCCAGCACCATACAGGCGGTACTGAGGCAGTCCCCATCCGTGGAGGCCGGGGAAATAATGGTCACGGACTGAAGTCCGGAGTCCGCAGGATATCCCACCTTCGGATCTATAATATGATGGTAAATTATGCCATTGTCTTCAAAATAACGTTCATAAGTTCCGCTGGTTACCACACTTTGATCGGAAATGGACAAAGTGATCAGCACATCATCCGGCGTGGAAAATGGTCGCCGAATCCCCACTGTAAAAGGCCCCGTGGATTTTTCGCCGATGCACAGGATGTTTCCTCCAAGATCGATGATGGCGCTGGTTACGCCCTGGGAAACCAAATAATCCTTTAACTGATCCGCGATATATCCTTTGGCGATGGCCCCAAGGTCCACGGTTGCCCCATCCTCCAACGTGATGGAGTGCTTGGCACCGTCTAGGTGCACATGCTCATATGAAACCTTCGATAACGCTGCGGCTATGGTCGCATTTGCAGGGATGCTTACGACCCCCTGGTTGATGTTCCAGGCTTCCACCAGTGGCGCAACGGTGATGTCTAGCGCCCCATGGGTCAGTGCCCCGTACCGGATGCCCTGCTCCATGAGCCTGTACAAATGTGCCGAATCCGATATCGTTTCATAAGAACCCATATCCAGCGTAGGCTCGCTTGAAACCACGAGGGCTTTGGTGGTGTTGAGAGCGGTTAACAGGCTGTCGGTTCGGGTTCTGGAAAAAATCTTCTCATAGTTTTCGCATTGCGCTAATACGTTAGATCGCAGTTGGGTAAAGGAAATGGCGCCCTCCGTCTCTTCCCGCTCGTAAATGCGGATGGAGACGTAGGTGTCAAAATAGTTCCCCGTAATGTCCTGGGTTTCCACGGACTTTTGGTGGCCGCAACCGCTAAGAAACAGCATCACCACAAGCGTGAAAAGCCATGAATAGCGGGTTTTGGAATATATGAATGATCTTAGATGTTTTTTCATAAGTTTATCCTCGCTTCTAACTGTTTATCATAGCACATTTTAGGGATTTATGATACAATAACCGCGGAGGATGGAACGATGGCGAAACTTGAACAAATGATTGATAATGTATACCGCACTGCGGATGAGATTGAGCAGGCTGGCATCGCAAGAGCCATGGGAATGCCATTTCGTAATATGGTGCGGGATGAGTTTTTAAAATATTTGATTTATCTTATGATGGCGGATGGGGAGCCTGCGCCAGAGGAAATTCAGTTTATTAAGAATATTCTGGATGTGGATATTACTCCGATGGGCTGCAATGTGATGGCTCAGGCAAGTTTTGCTTCCGAGATTCCGGTCCCTTTAAAGTATTTTGTGTTGACGGATGCTGGAAAGAAGCTTCCTGGCATCGATAATACGCGCGCCAAGCGTCTTGCGGATACTTATGCACGCCTGGGTCAGGAATTGATTGCCTGCAATAAGGATATTTCCAACGCGGAGTTGGCGGCATTAACGAAGTATTGTGCGTTAATCGACAATTATATTGGTGAATTTGGACTGTATGTTGCGGAGCGCCGTTTCCGCAAGAATGATATTTTAAATGCCTCCGGTGATTATGGTTCTACTGATTATAAGAAGCCGAACCTTGGTGGTGCTGGCTTTGATGGCAACGGCACTGGCTTTGGTGGTGCTGGCTTTGGTGGCAACGGCACTGGTTTTGGTGGTGCTGGTGGCGCTGGCACCGGTAATTTTGGCGGGGCTCATCACGGGAATCGTCCTGGCGGAAGTGCCATGGCTGGCGGTGCAGGAGCATTCGGTGGTTTTGGTGCTGGTGGACCTGGAGTCGGTGGAGCGTTCGGTGGTCCTGGTGCTTTGGCTGGCGGAGCGGGAGCGTTCGGTGGACCTGGTACTATGGCTGGCGGTGCAGCGCAGGCGACCGCAAATCCTGGTGCAAATCCACCGGAAGAAACTGTAACGGATGAGAAGACCGTGGAGGAAATCCTTGCAGAGTTAAATGCTCTCGTAGGTCTCGATACCGTGAAAGAGGATGTGAATACCATCGTCAATCTTCTTCGAATCCAGAAGATTCGTAAGGAGCGTGGCATGAAGACTCCGGATGTGTCCAAGCATCTGGTGTTTACAGGAAATCCCGGTACCGGTAAAACTACGGTGGCTCGTATGCTTGCGAAGATCTACAAAGCGCTTGGCGTCCTCGAGGGCGGTCAGTTAGTGGAAGTGGACCGTTCCGGACTGGTTTCCGGTTATGTGGGTCAGACTGCTATGAAGACCAGGGATGTGATTGACAGTGCCATCGGTGGCGTACTTTTCATCGATGAGGCTTACACACTTACGGCTAATCGTGGCGAGAACGACTTTGGACAGGAGGCGGTGGATACGCTTCTTAAGGCCATGGAAGATAATCGTGATGATTTGATTGTGATTGTTGCCGGCTATCCGGCGTTAATGAACGAATTTTTGGACTCCAATCCGGGTCTTCGTTCTCGTTTTAATAAACATATTTTATTCGAGGATTACTCCGCCGAGGAAGAAATTACCATCTTAAAGGGCATGGCTAGTAAGCAGGAGTATTGCCTTTCCGAGGAAGCTCTGGCAGTTGCCAAGAAGTTCTTTGAGGACCGAATCGCCGCAGAACTTCCTACCTATGCAAATGCACGTGATGCTCGTAACTTCCTTGAGAAGGCCATATCCAACCAGGCAAATCGTATCGTGAACGTAGATGCCAAGGAGATGAACGAAGAAGTAATTCGAACCTTAATTCCTGAGGATTTGCCAAAGGATCTGGGGTAGACATAGGAACTCTCAGGATCTCTATGGAACGGAAGTAATCTAAGGAATTAGGAACCTGTGGAGGAAATGACATAGGAATTTAGGGGATACTTTGTGAAATAATCTTGAAATATTTTTAAAAAACTTTAAAAATCCGCGCTACTGTGGTAAACTTCGTTTTGTGTGCTTTACGCATGGGATGTCCTAGAACAAGGGGATTGTTCTTAGAATCGCATGAAATGGCACCGATGAAGTAAACAGGGCGCGGATTTTGTGCCCATTTAGGAGGAAACAAATGAGAAGAAAATTCATGGCAACTCTTCTTGCTGCATCCATGGTTCTTTCAATTACCGCATGTGGAAGCAAAGCTGAGAGTTCAACAACAGAAGTTGTAACGGACGCATCCGGCAATGTAGTAGAAGGACAGAATGCTGTTAAGGTTACAGCAGCTCAGGCAGCAGAGTCCGTTCCAACATTAACCGAGTCCTACAAGCAGTACGTTACCCTTGGTGATTATAAGAATATGGAGTCCACCATTAAGGCTGAAGACTACGTTGTAACTGATGAGATGGTTGCAGAAAGCGTTCAAAACTATGTGGATTCAATGTCTGATTATAATGAAATTACCGAAGGTGTGGTAGCGGATGGTGATACCATTAATATGGATTTTTCCGGTTTATTAGATGGTGTTGCATTTAGTAACGGAACTGCTACGGATTATACCTATACCGTTGGTGGTAATTTCATCGAGGATCTTGACCGCGCTTTAGTTGGTCTCGAAATCGGCAAGGAATATGATATTCCATGTACTTTCCCAGCAGATTATCAGGCTGCAGACCTTGCAGGAAAGGATGTAATCTTTAAGGTTACCGTTAATTATGTCAGGGAAGAAATGATTCCTGAATATACGGATGATTTAGTTAAAGCAATTTCTGCAACATATGGTTTTAACTATACGAATAAGGCTGATTTTGAAGCATTTGTACGTAGCGACTTAGAGGCTCAATATGCGGAAGATTATAAGTCTGCCCTTTATAACGAATTTGTATATAATCTTGTTCAGAACAGTACGATCAGTGGACAGGATGAGGCAGAAGTGAATTCTCTTATCGATTCCGTTCGTAAAAATGCGGAAGCTGAATATGAGGCATATGGTGCAATGACTGGTGCTGAATCATTTGAAGCATATATTAAGAACAGCGGTTATGAGTCCATGGAAGAATTCGAGAAGGATGTTGATAACTTCGCTCGTGCTTATTGCAATGAGAAAATGGTAATGTATTTGGTATGTGCAGAGAACAATATCACCGTTACCGAAGAGGAATTAACCAAGTATGCCGAGGATCTTTTGGTTGAAGTGAACGAGAGCAATGCAATGTATGCAATTCCTGAAACGGATGCTGCCGGTAATGCGGTTGACTCCAGCACTTTGACCTATGAGAATGTGGACGCTTTGATTGACGCTTATGGTCCTGAATTCTACGATGAAGTTGCTTATGAAGTGCTTGCTGAGAAGTATCAGGAGTTTATCAAGAATTTGGTTAACAATAAGTAATATGAAATTGATTGCGTTGCCGGCGTGAGGATTATTGCGCCGGCAATGTTATTTTTATGTATTGATTGCGCTGATGCAGTAAAAGCTAATGCAGCACAAGCAGAGTCTTACAAGCAGGATGTTACTCTTGGCGACTATAAGAACATGGAATTTTTTGTAGAGGCTGAAGATTATGCGGTAACGGATGAGGACGTCGAGAATGAAATTGAGTCTTATGTGGATTATAGTGCGTCAAGTGATGTGTTGCGTGATGTGGCGTGTACATGCAGTTATGTGAATTATGGTGCGTCAAGTGGTAGGTTGCATGAACCGATGTGTACATGATAATATGAATTGTGTTGGGATACCTACAATCTCTAAGGTTGTAGGTATTCTTTTTATCTCTTTTTTTCGTTGGAACCGGATCAGGGATTTTGGATTTCTGAACTTGAGGATTACGCAGATTCTAGTCTTTAGGAGCTTGGAGTGCGTGACGATAAGACTACTGTGAGTAGTAAATTTTAAGTTAGGACGGAGAATGTTATGAGTAGTACAACGGTCCTGGCCGCTTTAGTGAGCTTATTCTTAGCTCTTACTGGCCGGGTGCAGGATTTGGAACAACATAAAATAGAACTTGGCAGCGCCTCCCCATGTATTGTAATCATGCGGGGGGAGCGTGGAGATACTGCTGGGGCGGATGCTAGTGCTGATGGTAATGCTAACGGAGAAGTTGGTGCTGGCGATGATGCTGGTGCTGGTGCTGGCGATGTTGGCGTAAGTGCCTGCGGTAATGCGAACGGAGAAGTTGGTGCGGGCGATATTGGCGCAAGTGCCTGCGGTAATGCGAACGGAGAAGTTGGCGCGAGCGATGTTGGCGTAAGTGCTGATGGTAATGCGAACGGAGAAGTTGATGCGGGCGATATTGGCGTAAGTGCTGAGGATGGAGTCGATGGTAGTAAGACGGTCACTGCATGGTGCTTTGATTGTGAGATGAATTCTTTGGGATGGACGGAGGTTTCCATGGAAGCATGGGACCGACATTTTTACGGGCTTTTTACTCCTTCCCCAGAAACTGCCTATGTGATTTTTCTAAATGAACAAGATGAAATTTTGGATGTGAATTTAGGAGAAGAAAGACAGGATGAAGAAGAGAGCGATGGTGCTGTTCTTATGCTATGTCAGGTAGATGAGGGTGTATATGTCCAGGGAAGCTTTTCCGGTATTGCGTCTGAATCGGTACCAAAGGATGATTCTAGTCGAGGGGAAGTGTCGGCAAGAAAGGATGATTCTGGTCGTGGTGAAGTTTCGGCACGAGAGGATGATTCAGGTCGTGAGGAAGTTTCGGCAAGAGAGGATGATTCTAGTCGTGAGGAAGTTTCGGCAAGAGAGGATGTTTCTTTCGCTGTGGTTGGAGACATGGATAAAGTTTCTTCCTATGAAACCAAGCATCCATCCAAGTTTTTAAAGGACTTAGTAGCCATGGATCAGAGCGGAGAAATGAAGATTTATTCATCCATCTCCCGTGCAGTTTCTAGTATTGATGATGGAGAGGAAGTGCTGGTTTTAGTGCTTCCAGGAACCTATAAAGAAAATGTGAAAGCATGGGAAAAGAAAGTACATCTTCTTGGGCTGTCGCGGGAGGATGTAGTTCTTACCACATCTTCTAGTAGTTATTCTTCTCCAGCCATAGAAATTGCAGCTGGAAGTTTGGATTCCATGACAATTCGTTGTACCGGAAGTTGCCCAGGAGAAGGAAAGGCCGGTGCTTATGCGATTCATGTGGAAAGTGATAATCTATATCAGGAAACCCTACGGATTGAAAACTGCGAAATATCTTCCACGTCCAATACAGGAATTGGTATGGGAATGCGTGGGGGATGCGATGTATCCTTTATTGACTGCGCCATTAGTGGTGTGGATTATGCATTCTTTGTCCATGATGGAGCATATTCTAAAAGCACTGGATTACAAAAACTCTTAGTATCCGGCTGTGATTTGGATGATGCTGGAAGCTTAGAAGCTTGCCGCTTTGACTCTCAGGGAGTCAGTGGAGCACGAGTGGAATTGGCATTCTTGAATAACACGGGCTGTGAGATCCAAGCCAACAACCAGGGCGGCCGTGGCAAGGATGATAACTTTATGGGACTTAAGAATTTCTATTTAAATCCACGCAGTACGGGCAATGAAGAGCCTGTAATGAATGCGAGATAGTGGAGTGTGACATTTACTTGCTTTCTTGGGTGAAATGCTACGAGCAGGGTATGGACGTGTGATTCTTACTTGCTTTTAAGCGTAAAATGCTACGAGCCATGTATCGACCAGTGACAAAATGGAAGCAAGTGAGCGAAAAAGTCACGGCGCCTCAGCAGTGGAGTGATTATATAACTGGAAGTGAGCAAAAAAGTCACGCGAGGCCAGAGGCCGCGTGACTTTATCTTGCTTTTGTACGTAAAATGCTACTCGCCAGGTATCGACTAGTGACAAAATGAAAGTAAGCAAGCAAAAATGCTACTCGCCAGCTACCGGCCAGTGACAAAAAGAAAGTAAGCGAGCGAAAATACTACTCCCCAGCTACCGACCAGTGACAAAATGAAAGTAAGCAAGCAAAAAACTACTGTGCGGCAGCTTCCTCGCTACTAGTGTACCAGTCGCCGAGGATTTCTTCGCACAAATCATCCAAATACGCCATGCTAAAGCCTGGTTCGTCAGCATTGATGCGGTTTTGAGAAGCCAGGGTATCATCATAGTCGGAGAGGAAGTAAGTGGTGATCTTTCCTGGGCCAAAGAGCTTGTGGCATACCAGGGGATCCAAGGCTGCATCCGCGATGTAAACCACGAGTTCATCGCCATCCTTGGTTCCTACAGGAAGATTAGCAACCTGTGCACCGGCCTCGGTAAGCGCTCCATTAATAACATAAAAACCATCTTCATCATGGGAGGAAGTTCCAGCGCTAGTTCCACGAACCTCTCCCGTAGTTTCCGGCATCTTTGATCCAGTATTCGAATTAGTTGCATCTTCCCCGCACTCCACCATATCCTTTCCCTGCCACTCCTTTGGGAAGGTGGCGGTGAAGGTTTCGTAAGTAGTGGCGGATCGCTCCTCTTGGGAGAGGTTGGAAGCAAGATCGATGCGCAGGGTAACATCCGCCATACCACCAAGCATTCTTGGCATCCGGTCCTGGTTGGAAACGAAATTACCAAGGGAGTAGTAAACAAGCATATTGCGGTCAGAATCTTCCGTGGAATACCATTCCACATTTTCAAGAACATGGGGATGAGCGCCGATCACTAAGTCCACGCCAAGATCATAAAAAAGCTTGGTCCATTTTTCCTGGGAAGAATCCGGGCGATACACATATTCCGTGCCCCAGTGAGGGCAGACGATGATGAAATTCGCCATTTCCTTCGCCCGCTCCACATCCATGCGGATCTTCTCTTCATCCAGAAGATTTACCACTAAAGGACGGGAGGAAGGAAGTGGAATACCATTCGTTCCATAAGTATAATTTAAAATCGCAACTTTCATGCCGCCCTTCTCATATACGTAAATATCCTGAGTGGAATAATCGGTAAAATCCTCCCCATGCATACCCAGCACGGCGATGTCCGGATAATTCTCCTCCCAGAAATTTAGCGCATTGTCGATGGCAGTAAGTCCACGGTCCAAGGTATGATTGGTGGCACTTAACACCACATCAAAACCCGCTTCCACCAAAGCATCACCGATCTCATAAGGACTGTTAAAACAAGGATAGCCAGAAAGCCCAAGTTCCTTGCCGCCAAGCATGGTTTCCTGATTGACGATGGCAAGATCCGCGGCAGAAATCACGTCCTTGGTATTGGCAAAGATATGATCAAAATTCACGGTTCCATCATCAAAATATCCACTATTGTAGACCCCTTCATGGCAAAGCATGTCGCCAATCATGACAATGTTGGCTTCCTCGGCTGCAAACTCCGGAGTCGCATAGGTTTCCGGCTCAGCCGTGGTGGTTTCTTCAATAATTTGAGGCGCCGTCTGATTACTTAACGTAACAGTTTCGGAAGATGTAATTCCACCGCATCCAACCAGCATGCTGCAACTAGCCATACCCCCAAGAATCGTAGCCAATATTTTATAATTTTTCGTTGTAAATGTTTTATAATTTCTTTTCGTTGCAAATGTTTTATAATTTCTTTTTTGAGTATAAAACTCATCTTTTTTCATATTGTTAATCTCCCCACCGCATTGGTATGCACAAAATTGCATACATACTTAATTTTCTTAAGCAAAGCCATGAAATCGGCTCCAAAACGTAATCTTATCACAATTAGTAATCGTTGACAATTCTATGAAAAATATAGATAATATATAAAGTTTCATAAAAATTGTTTTTCTAAGAAGTAGGAGGCATTATGGGTAAGTATACAAAGCAGGATATTATCCGCATGGTAGAAGAAGAGGATGTAGAATTTATTCGTCTTCAGTTCACCGATATTTTTGGTACATTGAAGAATGTAGCAATTACAAAGAGTCAGTTAGAGAAGGCATTGGATAATAAGTGCATGTTCGATGGTTCATCCGTAGATGGATTTGCACGTATTGAAGAATCTGATATGTGTCTTCATCCTGATCTTGATAGCTTTATTATTTTCCCATGGAGACCACAGCAGGGTAAAGTTGCTCGTTTAATCTGTGATGTATATGGAAATGATGGAAAGCCTTTCATGGGCGATCCAAGATATGCACTTCGTAGAGCAATCAAGGAAGCAGCAGATATGGGTTATACCTTCAATGTTGGTCCAGAGTGTGAATTCTTCTTATTCCATACCGACGAAGTAGGAAATCCTACCACTATTTCTCATGAGAAGGCAGGTTACTTTGATCTTGGTCCTACTGATCTTGGCGAGAACGTACGTCGTGATATCGTATTAAATCTGGAAGATATGGGATTTGAAATTGAAGCATCCCATCATGAGTGTGCTCCAGCACAGCATGAGATTGATTTCAAATATGATGAAGCCCTTCAGGCTGCTGATAATATCATCACCTTCAAGCTTGCAGTAAAGACTATTGCAAAGCGTCACGGACTTCATGCAACCTTCATGCCAAAGCCAAAGTATGGTGTAGCTGGTTCCGGTATGCATATTAACATGTCATTATTTAAGGACGGTAAGAACGCATTTGCAGATGCAGATGATAAGAATGGCCTTTCTAAGGTCGCTTATAGCTTCATCGCAGGTATCATGAAGCATATGGATGGTATGGCAGCAATCACCAATCCATTGGTTAACTCATACAAGAGACTTGTTCCAGGTTACGAAGCTCCAATCTATGTTGCTTGGTCTGCAAGTAACCGTAGTCCATTGATCCGTATTCCATCCGCGAGAGGTAATGGAACCAGAGTTGAACTTCGTTGCCCAGATAGCGCAGCTAATCCATATCTTGCACTTGCAGTATGCTTAATGGCTGGTCTGGACGGAATTAAGAAGGGTCTTGTTCCACCAGCAAGTATTGATAGCAACATCTTCGAGCTTACTCCAGCACAGATGAAGAAGCTTAAGGTTTCTACACTTCCACAGGATCTTGGCCAGGCAATTGTCGGTCTTGAGAAGGATAAGTTCGTTCAGGAAGCTTTAGGAGATCATATCGCAACCCGTTATATCGAAGGTAAGAAGCGTGAGTGGGGTCTCTTTAATGAATATGTTTCCGATTGGGAAATCGATCGTTACCTTGGCAAGTACTAAAAATTAACATTGTAAAGTGAAGGAATCCTTTTTTATATGAGAAAAGGACCCGCCACGAAAGATTATTAGGAATTTTAGAAAATGCTTCTACTACGCTTGTAGTGGGAGCATTTTTTTATTAAAATTTTACAGTCGGGGAGTTGGACAATTAACGAAATGAACGTTTCAAGGTCGGGGTTGGAATGAATGAAACGGTAGTTTCATGGGCATGAAAAAGGGTATTGTATATGATGAATGCGAATGTGATAGTTGCATTTCCTAAGATGGAAGATGCGAAGGCGATTAAAGCAGTACTGACCGGAATGGGTTATAATGTGGTGGGTTGTGCTACCACGGGGGCACATGTGCTGAGTCTGGCAGATCGCGTAGAAGGCGGAATTGTGGTTTGCGGCTACAAATTAAACGATATGGTTTATCAGGATCTGGCGGAGGATCTTCCAAGAGGGTTTCGCATGCTTTTGTTAGCATCGGAAAAGTACTGGAAAGAGCGTGAGAATGCTTATGGTATCGTATTTACTCCCATGCCTTTAAGACGCCAACAGCTTGCGGATGCCCTTGCCATGATTCTAGAGACACAGCAATTAGAGCGACGCAACCGGAAGAATCGCATGCGTTCCGTGGAAGATCAGGATGTTATTGGAATGGCTAAGGAGCTTCTCATGGACAAGCATGATATGACCGAGGATGAAGCCCATCACTATTTGCAAAAATGTAGTATGGACAGCGGGAATTCCATGGTGGAGAGCGCCCGCATGGTGATTACTATTTATGGATAATCCCAAGTGAAAGAAAATGCGGGAACAAGTCACGGCGCCATCATAGGTGCGTGATTATATAACAGAAAGTGGACATAAATGTCACGCGAGGCTTTAGCCCGCGTGATTTTTTCGTTCACGAAATTTTGTATTGGTATCCCATAAAATATTTGATATAATCAAATGTTGTACGCTTATGGAACAAAGGGTCAATGCATATGAATGCAAATGTTTCATAGCGAAAGGGTGAAGAGTCTCAACATGCATATGGGGAAACCCGAAGGGAGGACTTTTCATGAAATTTGTAAAGATGGAAGGCTGCGGCAACGACTATGTCTATGTGGACTGCACGAAGAAGCCTTTAGAACACCCGGGAGACGTTGCGAAGAAAGTCAGCGACAGGCATTTTGGAATCGGATCCGATGGACTGATTCTCATTGAACCGTCCAAAGTGGCGGATTTTTTCATGCATATGTTTAATATGGATGGATCCGAAGGTGCCATGTGCGGTAATGGTATTCGCTGCGTGGGAAAATTTGTCTACGATCAGGGACTGACGGATCAAACCCATCTAACCATTGAAACCAAGTCCGGTATTAAGACCTTGGAACTTCATGTGGAGAATGGCAAAGTTTCTACAGTGACTGTGGATATGGGCGAACCCATCTTAGAAGCCGGAAAGATCCCTGTGGATGTGGAATATTTTCCACATGTGAAAGAAGAGGATCAGATTCTTTCCTATCCGCTTTTTGTGGAAGGGGAGGAAGTATTTGTAAGTTGTGTGTCCATGGGAAATCCCCATGCCATCATCTATGGCAGGGATATTGAAGAATTGGATCTTACCAGGATTGGACCACCCATGGAATTTCATAAGGCGTTTCCAGACCGTATCAATACGGAATGGGCGGAAATCCTTGACGAGAGTCACATCAAGATGAGAGTATGGGAGCGAGGTTCCGGTGAAACATGGGCCTGTGGCACGGGAGCTTGTGCTGTGGCAGTTTCCTCCATCCTGCAGGGACTCTGTAAGGAGGAAGTGACCATCCATCTGCGTGGCGGAGATTTACGGTTATATTGGAATCGCAACAGCAATCATGTGTTTATGGAAGGTCCTGCAAGAACCGTATTTGCAGGTGAAATATCACTGGATGATTAAGTTTAAAAACTAGATGCGTCATTCGACGGTTGGATGGGGCAATCGAGAACCGGGTGAGACAATCGAGAGCCGGGTGAGGCAATCGAGAACCGGATGGGGCAATTGAGAACCGGGTGAGATAATCGAGAGCCGGGTGAGGCAATCGAGAACCGGGTGAGTCACTAGAAATCCAGATGAGTCATTAGAAAGATTGGAGTTAGAGGAATGTCAAAGTTAGAGGAAGAAATTAAGAAGAGGAGAACATTTGCAATTATCTCCCACCCGGATGCTGGTAAGACCACATTAACGGAAAAATTTCTGTT
>JAILGS010000077.1 GCA_024696615.1 Lachnospiraceae bacterium | reverse complement strand
ATATCCGATAGAAAGAAAAGGAGGTGCGCCATGGCTGCACCAATTGCCGTATTTACCTACAATCGACCAGTACATAGTAAGAACACGTTAGAAGCCCTGCGTGCCAATGCACTTTCCAAGGAAAGTGACTTATTTATTTTCTGCGATGGGGCGAAGGAGAGCGCTTCTTCCGAAGGAAAGATGAAAGTCACCGAGAATCGGAAGGTAGTGAATGCATTTGCCAAGGAGGCAGAGGGGGATTTTGCTTCCATTACGGTGGTGGCAAAATCGGAGAATATGGGACTTGCGAAGTCCATCATTACCGGTGTGACGGATCTTTTAGAGAGATTTGGAAGAATTATCGTGCTGGAAGATGATCTGATCACTTCGCCGGATTTTTTAAGTTATATGAATCGGGCGTTGGACTATTATGAAGATGATTATAAGATTTGGTCCATTAGCGGCTATACATTTCCATTAAAGAGCCTGGAAACCTATCCCCATGACATCTACCTATCCCCAAGGGGCTGCAGCTGGGGTTGGGCGACTTGGAAGGATCGTTTTGCCCGGGTGGACTGGGAGGTCAAGGATTATCCGGAGTTTTTGAAGGATAAGGCTGCCAAAAAGCACTTTAATGAAGGCGGCGTGGATCTGTGCGAGATGTTGGATCGCCAGATGCGGGGAGAGATTAATTCCTGGGCGATTCGCTGGTGCTTTTATGAGAGCCTCAATTCCATGGTGACGGTGTATCCAAGGGAGTCCTTGGTGATGAATTCCGGCGCGGATGGAAGTGGGGAAAACTGCGTGGACTCCTCCCTCTATGATACCACTTTGGTGGAGGCGGGAAAGCATGTGACCTTCGAGCATCTGGCACCGGACCCTAAGATTATGGGGGAATTCCGGTTGATGTATGATTATTCCCATTTTGGGGGGCTTCGAAGGAAACTTCATAGACTGTTGATGCGTTAATCGAGGATGCAATTAGGACATTAGGATGCAATTAAGAATTTAGGATGCAATATGTTGAAAAAATTACAGGGACTTTATTACAATTTAGCCTTCCGCTTCCGCAATCGTTTCTATCCATCGGATATTAGCGACAATTTCGGCAGGAAAACGTACGCGGGGCATCCGTATTATTCCATCGATGCGGCTTCGGACCTTCTGGTGGAGAAAATCACGGAGGGAAAGCCCTTCATGGCTGCACGATTTGGCAGCGTGGAACTTTTTGCCATGCGTACGGCGGAATTTCACTGGAAGAGCAAGGAAGAAAAAATCATTGCGCAAATGTGTACCAATGCTGGATTTTTCACACAGGACGCATCTTTGTTACCACGGTTTAACGAAGTCTATGTGGATGCGTGCAAGCAGTTAGATGTCATCGGCGTGTGGTATCAGCAGGCGGAAGAGTATTTTATCAAGCGCTATGCCAAGGACCTTACCGGAAGCTGTTGGCTTGGAAGCCTGGAGCCATGGTATGGGAAGGAACCTTGGACGAGAGCCCTTGCAGGAAAGAAAGTGTTAGTGATCCATCCTTTTGAGGATTCCATCCATGCGCAATTAGAGCATCGGGACAAGTTATTTCCGGATTCTCAGACGCTTCCGGAAGCAACCTATCTTACCCTGAAGGCCGTACAGACCTCCGGTGGTCAGACGGATGAGCGATTTGCCACCTGGTTTGAGGCCCTGGAATATATGAAGGGTGAGATCGCAAGAATAGAGAAGGAAGAAGGATTTGATCTTGCTTTGATCGGCTGCGGAGCTTACGGTTTTCCGTTAGCAGCATATTGCAAATCCTTAGGAAAACAGGCAATTCACATCGGCGGCGCCCTGCAGTTATTCTTTGGAATTAAGGGTAGACGATGGGATGAGTTGGAGCCAAACATCGTAAAGATGTATAATGAGTACTGGAATTATCCGTTAGACTCTGAAACCCCGAAAAACTCGGCGGCGGTGGAGGGCGGCACCTACTGGAAGTAAGCTCCCAAAAGCCCCATAGGAGTTACCAACATATGGAATACTGAGAACACCACAGGGGTTACGATCAGGAATGCATAAAACAGGAGATTTTCATGGAAAATATCATGAACCGACAGGAAGGACGGGTCCTTCCCGTACTGATTCACCACGAGTCCAATGCAAAACCACAGACGGGTGGAAAAAAGAATCAGGAATATTTAAAATATTGTGTGAATCAGGCATTGAAGTATAATGAGAAGGTAGTTTTGATTGGCGATGAAGCCAATGAAACCTGGTGTCCGGAATGGCACCATGTGAAGAGCCTGGAGAACGAAAAATTACAGCACTTTTACCGCGTCTTTAAGAATCTGTCCTATTATCCGGACCGTTGGGCGGTAAGTATTTATAAGCGCTTCTTCTTATTCGAAGAGTACTTGATCCGAAACGGATATGAGGAATGTATCGTACTGGATAGTGACATATTAGTTTATCTGGATTTTGCCACCTATAAACCATTGGTTCAGTGTGATGCTGCCATGGAGACGCCGGAAAATCAGAGTATGGAAGCTTTGGAGAAGAAGTTAGGAGTTCCTAATGATATTCGCTGGGCCTCCAATGTGGGACTTTCCTACTTTACCAGGGAAGCGCTCACCAATTTCTTAGACTATTGCATCGATCTTTTTGAAAATCATATCGATGTGTTAATGCCTAAGTGGGAAGCTCATCAACAATATAATATCTATGGTGGATGCGGGGAAATGGCCGTCTTCTATCTGTGGCAGTTGCAGTGGAAGAAGGAGCATGGAGACGGATCCATCTTAAATCTTCTTGCACCGGATGCGGATGGATATGTATTTTCCGGTCCCATTAGCGGCGAGGAGAATAATCTTCGTGGGGAGTGCCAGGTGAGCAAGCTTACGAAGATCAAGACAATCGTCTACAAGGATCACATTCCACACTACGTGAAAAAGGCGGATGGAAGCCTTCTTCCAACCTACAGCCTGCATTTTATCGGAGGCGACAAGGTGTACATGGAAGGAATGTATCGCAATGAGCGTGCGGCATTGGGAGCAATTCTGAATCGCCACTACTGGATCCTTCGTGGACGCGTGGGTGCCTTAAAGCGCCATCTCCTTCATCAGGAAGGAAACTAAATTATATTCATAGTGAGGTGTTATCATGTTAATTATCGAACCTTGTGCAGGACTTGGAAACCGCATGATTGCTCTTACCAGTGCATTTTATGCAGCCAGGGCTAACAATCACTCCTTACAGGTGGTATGGAAGGAAGAGAATGGCTTTGCATGTCCTATGTCCCGCCTGATTTTGCCACCGGATGGTGCCACATTTGAAGAAATTAAGGAATACGGCTTTAAGAAGGATGTCCTCGGCCAGTTAAAGGGGAATTCCGTGAAAGAGAAGCTTCGCAAGAGCGCGGAGAAGTATTTTGAGCCGGATACCATTATGAATCTTTACAACAGCATGGGAAAGAAGGAGATTGACCGTAATCTGCGCATGTATCTTACGGTGTATATTAAGGCCACCAACCCATTCTATGATCTTTCGGGCATTGATCATCCATATAAGATCATTCGTCCCGTACCTGAAATTCAGGAGAAGATGAAGTGGGTGCTTTCCACCTTGGATGAGCAAAGCAAAGCCAATGTGATCCCAGAGCCGGAGGTGGATCCTACGGATATCGTAGCCATGGTAGCTGCGCGTCTTGGTAAGAATACCAACAAGCCAAAGCCGGAAAAGCATCGTGTGGGCGTACATATTCGTCGTACGGATCATGTGGAGTCCATCGAGCATAGTCCAATAGAGCTTTTTGTGGCAAGAATGCAGGCGGAGATTGACAAGAATCCGGGAACGGAATTCTATCTTGCAAGCGATGACACCAGCGTTCATGTGGAGATGCAGAAGCGTTTTCCGGGCCGGATCCTGCTCTTTAAGAATAAGTCCCTAAGTCGCGACAGTCTTCAGGGCATTCAGGATGCTTATGTGGAAATGTTACTTCTTGGAACCTGCGAAAAGATTCTTGGAAGTTATAATAGTACCTTTAGTTACATGGCTTCCCAGCTGAGCGGTACGCCACTGGAAGTGGTAGCTAAATAAGAATATGCAGCAGATGCCCTTAGAGAAACTAAGGATCATAACGAAGGGAGAAACAGGATGAAACCTCGTATGAACGAGATCGATATAGCCAAGGGCCTTGCGGCATTACTTGTGATCCTTGGTCACGTGGCTGGGGATGTGGTGCCATTTTGCGGCGCCGTGCATATTCCTGTCTTCTTCATTCTTTCCGGCTATGTCTTCACAAGAAAAAGTAGTGAGGAAGCGATGCCTTATGGCAAATGGGCTACAAAGCGTGTAAAGCGCCTCCTGATTCCATATGGAATCTATACGGGAATTTTGATGGTGAAATATGTAGCATTGGCCCTGGTGAAGAAGAGCTTAAGTGGCGGCGTTTTACTGAATCTTGTAGGCGGCGCAGCGTATGGCTCCTATCAGCTTTATAAGAATGCAGCGCCGGAAGACCAGATTTATGGCTTTATTATGGGAAATGGCCCACTGTGGTTCATTCTTGCCATGGTGATCAGTTCCCTGCTTTTTTATGCCGTGGTGCATGGAATCTG
>JAILGS010000050.1 GCA_024696615.1 Lachnospiraceae bacterium | reverse complement strand
GAATATTCTTTTTCACTGTACTATTCGCTGCCATTCTTGTTCTCCCTTCTGGAAACATATATTATCTATGATTAGACAAATAACCTATCATAAAGCCAATCTATTATATAATTTGCATCTATGATTGTCAAGGAAATCCCCAGCATCATCATAGCAAGATTCCATCACTTCTCAAGATACTTCCTCACGTCTTCTAAATTCCCAAGAATTGCCTCGGATAATTCCTCCATCTCCGAAAAAGATGGTAAAAGATCCGGCACCATAATTGGGCGAAGTCCCGCAGCATGAGCGGAGCGAATGCCATTGTAGGAATCCTCGATGGCATAGGCGTTTCTTGGCTCCACGTGGATGGTCTCACATGCAAATGTGTAAATATCCGGTTCGGGTTTGCTGCGAGCAACCATCTCCCCAGAAATCACTGAATCAAAATATCCAAGGATTTTCGCATCCCGCAACTGATTCACCACCGTTTCGTGGCGAGTGGAGGAAGCTAAGGCAACACGCTTATCCCTTTGCTTTAAATATTCTAACAATTCGAACACGCCCTGCTTCATAGGAAGTTTTCCGCCATCATAGAGCTTATGATACATTTGCGAAGCTTCTCGTTCGTATAAGTCGTATGGGAAGTCCGGGCCATAGGTTTCCAACATGATTTCCTTGGTTTTGGCCTTCGTGGTGCCTGTGCAGGCAAGGTAAGGGCGCTCGATATTCGGAATGTGATGGCGGTCCGCAAGTTCGAGCCAGCAGTTCATCACCGCCCGCTCCGAGTCGAAAATCACTCCATCCATATCAAATACAATCGCATCAAAAGCTTTCATATTATCATCCCCTCTTTCCTCGTTTTCCCCTTGTTATATGAAAAAGACCTTCCTTGATGAAGTCCTATGCTACATTTGCTCTACCATTGCTGTGAGCGCTTCAAAATCTTCAATATAATTAATCTTATTGCGAAGGGCCGCAGATCCCGGCTCTCCCGCGGTATACCAGGCAAAGTGCTTGCGCATCTCCCGGATTCCGATGTAATCCCCTTTATATTGGCGCATGAGAGCTGCGTGGCGAAGAATCATTTGCTTCTTCTCTTTCATGGTTGGGGCCGGAGGAAGCACCCCCGTCTCTAAGTAGGTGCGGATTCTTGAGAAGATCCAAGGATTTCCCTGGGCTCCACGGCCAATCATCACCGCATCACAGCCGGTCATTTCCTGCATGGAAAGCACATCTTCCGCACTTTTCACATCCCCATTGCCAATAACGGGAATGGATACCGCGTCTTTCACTTTGGCGATAATCTCCCAGTCCGCTTTGCCAGAATAGTACTGCTCCCTGGTTCTACCATGCACAGCAACGGCTGCTGCCCCGGCATCTTCCGCAATTTTGGCAATTTCCACAGCGTTCACATGCTCATCATCCCAGCCTTTACGGATTTTTACCGTCACCGGCTTATCCACCTGTGTTGCCATGGAATGCACAATCTCCCACACTAACTTGGGATTCTTCATCAGCGCAGAACCCTCGCCATTTCCAGCAACTTTCGGCACAGGACATCCCATATTCACATCAATAATATCAAATGGGCGCTCGGCGACTTTCTTGGCCATGGCTCCCATGATTTCCGGGTCCGAACCAAATAACTGCAGGGAAATCGGATTTTCCCCAGGAGTTACCTGCATCAATTCCTCGGTATTTCGGTTATTATAAAGGATGGCCTTGGCAGACACCATCTCCGTATAGAGAAGGCCGCAACCCGCCTCCTTGCATAAAAGACGAAATGGCAGGTCCGTTACCCCCGCCATTGGCGCTAGCACCAGATTATTTTTTAATTCTACTGAACCAATCTTCATTCTAACAAATCCCATCATTTCATCGTTTCGAGGCTTCCTTCGTTTTTTAGGATTTCCCGGATTCCAAAAGCTTCACTTCCTACTCTAAGAATAAACTCTTATAATAATTTTCCACCGCTTCAAAAAGTTCTTCTCTCTCCCGCTGGATCTTCTTCACTAAGAGCCCACAACCGATCTCATCATAATAAACATCGCTCTCATCATGATCCGGATACAGGTAGAGGCTTCCATCATCATCAAAGATCATGGTAAGGATTCCCCCCACTTCCTCCGTGAACATCACACAGGTAATTTTTAACTCATCCTGCACCTGGGAAGGAAGAGAGGCAAATTTCGGATTGAGATAAAACTTCTTCTCATAAGCATTGGAGGCGCATAACACCCTGTCATAAATCATTCCCTGAGCCTTGGAAGCATCCACACTTTCCTGTTTTTCCATCTCATTATTCTTATTGGCCGGAGCCATTCTCATCTTATCATCCATGGTTACACATCCTACCTTTTACTATATTTCGCCATTGGCATAAAGCCCCTCGAAAGGGCTGCCATCGCAATTTCCACATGGCGCAATTTTTATAGCCCTACACATACCCGTAAATCCCGCGCACACTCACTTCTCCGCTTCGCACAGCCACCACGTCCTTCGTGTCATCCCGGCGAACCAGAAGTTCTCCCTGCGCATTAATACCAAGACTCACGCCACTATACTCGTTCTGTGGCTCCAACACGCGTACGCCCCGGTCCATATTCACCAAACACTGGTTATATTCCTCAATTAACAAAGACATATCCTGGGTCTGTAGGAATTTCTCATAATACTCCTCGAAGGCCCTGCCATAAGCCGCAATCACATCGCTTCGAGGCACATCCCGCCCAAGTTCTAAACTTAAGGAAGTGGCTTTGTCCTTCAGTTCCGGTGCAAATGTTTTCTCATTCACATTGATTCCTATTCCCGCCACAATATAGTGCACCTCATCCATCTCGGCACTCATCTCTGTAAGCATGCCGCATATTTTCTTTCCATTCACCACTAAATCGTTGGGCCATTTGATCAGGCTCGGAAGTCCTGTTACCTCTTCCACGGCCTTGCGTCCTGCCATGGCAAGAATTAACGTAAGCATGGAAGCATTCTCCGGTTGGATTTCGGGGCGAAGTAAGAAGGACATGTAGATATTCACGCCTTTCTCCCCTTCCCAGTGTCTACCCCTGCGTCCCTTTCCTGCGGATTGATACTCCGCAATCGCAAGAGTACCTTCGCGGGCTTTGGCGGCCCAAACCTCTCCTTCCACCTGCATTCCCTGGGTGGTTTGGGATACGGAAAACCCCTCCGCTAACAGCTTGATCACATTATTGGTAGAGTCCACCTCATCAAAAAAATACACCGGATGACCCCAGAACCGCGTGGTTAACTTCTTGGCCACCACTGGTGCTGTCTCTAAATCCGGCTTCTTCACAAGGCGATATCCTCGATTATTAATTGCTTCGATTTCATATCCCTCGGTCTGCAAGGTTTTCATCGCCTTCCATACCGCAGTACGGGATACCTGATATTCATCACATAACTGCTGCCCGGAGACAAAGCCCTGCTCCGCCTCCAGACGCATTAATATTTTCTCTTTTAAACTCATCTTTGCCACTTCTTCGGTCCCCCAAAGCTCATTTGCTACCACAACGCCACTGCAGAATAGACAGTGATGGCAAACATTACCAGTGTAATGCAAACCATGAGTGCCACTTTCTTTCCCTGGAATTTAAAATGCCACTTTATGGCATGGCAACCATTCACGATGGTACCACATAAAAACACCAGTGGAATCAGTCCATCCGCCCATGCAAATGGGGCGATAAAGATAAATCCCGTCAGACAGAGGGCCACAATACAGACAATGATATTGATCTGATCCACCATCCGTTTGGCACGAAGATAGGCGCCATTACTCACACTTAACATATCTTATGCTCCAAGAGTCACTGCCATTACTGCCTTAATCGTATGCATACGATTCTCTGCTTCATCAAATACAACAGAATGGCTAGACTCGAATACTTCATCCGTCACTTCTAATTCGGACAAACCGAACTTCTCATAAACCTTCTGACCAATGGTGGTCTTTAAATCATGGAAAGCTGGCAGACAATGCATGAAGATTACTGAATCCTTAGCATTTTCCACGGCTTTCATATTCACCTGATAAGGGGACAGCGCCTTAATACGCTCCGCCCATACTTCATCCGGCTCACCCATGGATACCCATACATCCGTATATAATACATCCGCATCCTTGGTGGCTTTCATCACATTTTCTTCTAAGCTGACGCTTCCGCCAGAAGCCTTCGCAATTTCCTCACACTGCTTTACTAACTTCGCATCCGGGAAATATTCCTTGCTGGTACATGCCACAAAATGCATTCCCAACTTCGCGCAGGTAACCATTAAAGAGTTAGCCATATTGTAGCGGGCATCGCCCATATACACGAACTTCACACCTTCCAATTTTCCAAGATGTTCCTGGATGGTAAGCATGTCCGCAAGCATTTGCGTAGGATGGGATTCGTTGGTTAAGCCATTCCATACAGGAACGGTAGCATATTCCGCAAGTTCTTCCACAATCTCCTGTCCAAATCCACGATATTCAATACCATCGAACATTCCAGAAAGAACTCTCGCCGTATCTTCGATGCTTTCCTTCTTGCCAATCTGGGATCCGCTTGGATCCAAATAAGTAGTTCCCATTCCAAGATCATGGGCTGCCACTTCAAAGGAGCAGCGAGTACGAGTACTGGTCTTTTCGAAGATTAATGCCACATTTTTTCCATGCAACGTGTCATGAGGGATGCCTTCCTTCTTCTTCTTCTTGTAGCTTGCAGCCACATCCAACATATACAGGATCTCTTCCTTCGAAAAATCCAACATCTTTAAGAAATCGCGACCTTTTAAATTCACTGTACTCATACCTATACCTGCCTTATTCATCATCCATAAAATTTAAGAACACCGGACATATCCTGCCCGGTGCCCATTACTGTTATTATCCCATGAACCCTTCGTATTGTCTAGATTTTCTTACGCAGAATCCATGCAAATGTAGTCAAATCGTCAATTACTTTCTCTTCGCAATCTCAGCAATGCTGGTGGTAAGACCTGCAATACCCTGAAGATCGGAAGGAATAATGATCTTATTCGCATTACCATTGGCAGCTTCCTTAAATGCCTCCAAGCTCTTTAACTGAAGCACAGCCTCAGTAGGGTTGGACTCATTAATTAACTTGATACCTTCTGCATTAGCTCTCTGTACTGCAAGAATAGCTTCTGCCTGACCTTCTGCTTCACGAATGGTAGCTTCCTTCTTTGCTTCTGCACGAAGAATTGCAGCTTCCTTCTCAGCTTCCGCATCAAGAATAGCGGACTGCTTCTTACCTTCTGCGATAAGGATGGTGGACTTCTTCTCACCTTCTGCAATTAAGATGGCCTCACGTCTTTCACGCTCTGCCTTCATCTGCTTCTCCATGGCATCCTGAATTGCTGCAGGAGGGATGATGTTCTTTAACTCTACACGGTTAACCTTAATTCCCCAAGGATCCGTAGCGCTATCAAGCTGTACTCTCATCTTGGTATTGATGATTTCACGGGAAGTAAGAGTTTCATCTAATTCCAGATCACCAATGATGTTACGAAGTGTGGTAGCGGTAAGATTCTCAATTGCCATAATTGGATTCTCAACACCGTATGCGAAAAGCTTAGGATCCGTAATCTGATAGAAGACAACGGTATCAATTCTCATGGTTACGTTATCCTTCGTAATTACTGGCTGTGGAGCAAAGTCTACAACCTGTTCCTTTAATACAACATTCTTTGCAACACGGTCAATTACTGGTATTAAGAAATGAATACCTACGGACCAAGTTCCTCTGTAAGCACCAAGGCTTTCAATTACGTATGCATGTGCCTGTGGTACGATACGTACACAGGAACCAAGAATCACAATAATAATAATGGCAAAAATCACATATCCCATATTTTTCTTTTTCCTCCGATGAATAATAATTATTTT
>JAILGS010000048.1 GCA_024696615.1 Lachnospiraceae bacterium | reverse complement strand
CCGGAAGTCATGTTGTAGAGACCATAGGTTCGGTCACTGGCAAGAGCCATCACATAGGCACGAGCCACATCCTTCACATAGATAATATCCCTCTTAATATGAGGATTGCCCCATAATTCGATGTCCTTTCCTTCTTTTGCATTATCAATAAAGGTCTGAATTCCGGACTTATAAGCTTTTCCATTCACATAGATGGTTCCATGAGGACCCACGCCGTATACCGGTGGGAAGCGGAACCATGCACACTGCATATGATGCTGCTGATTATAATATTCCATCACATCATTGCAGGCATTTCGGCTGATCACATAGACACTGTGATCCCCGGTGAACTTAAAATCACGGGGCTCCTCTTCCGTAATCGCATATCCCTTGCCCCAAGCACCGGACACATCGCTATAACTGCAATTGCCGATCACCTTCGTAACTCCGATTTTGCGGGCATATTCCAGCACATTGATGGAGCCGATCACATTAATCTTAAAATAATCCGCTGCATTCTCCTGCTTCTCCAGATCCGCAGTGGTATTGGCCGGAAGGAGACCTGCCAGTAAAATGATTCCCTCCACGTCATTTTGAGGAAGCTTGTCAAAATCCTGAGGATTGGTAATGTCTAAGGGAAGAAACTTTGCTCCCATTTCCTCTAACTTCGCTCCCAGAGCCTTATTGCGGCCTGTAGCAACCACTTTTTTCCCCGCAGCCAAAAAAGCCTTGGTGGTATACATTCCTATAAAACCTGTTGCACCTATAATTACAACCATATTCCAAACATTCCTCCTACTAATCCTTGTTCACGTTCAACTTCTCTGCCACCACATACAGTGGACGACTCTTGGTCTCATTAAAGATATTCCCCACGTAGATGCCCACAATACCCACGGCGCCAAGTAAGATTCCACCCATAAGATAGATGGAAGCCACGATGGAGGTGTATCCCGGGTCGATGCCACCGATAAAGTAGCGGATCACTAGATAGATAATGTATAAAAATGCCAGGAAGGAAATCGTAAAACCGGCAGAAACCGCAAGTTTTAACGGTTTGTTGGACTGGGCCGTGATCACTTCAAAGGCCAGTTTCAACTTTCTTCGCATATTGTACGACGACTTTCCTTCAAATCGCTCCTCCGCCGGCATATCAATCGCCGTCTGGCGGAAGCCCAACCAACGAATGAACATGGTATAGGCACGATTCTGCTCCCGCATCTGGCAGTAATAATCAATCACCTGACGCTTGGAGATACTAAAATTGCAAATGGAACTATCGAAGGTACCATCCGTAAAATAATCATATACCTTATAAAACGCCTTGGATAAAAGCTTGGTAATAAAGCTATCCTTTCTTCCCTCACGACGAGCAAAGACCACATCATAGCCTTCCTTCGTCTTCTCATATAATTCCGGAATCGACTCCGGACGATCCTGAAGATCACAGTCCATGACTACCACATAGTCTCCCTGGGACTGATCCAGTCCTGCCGTAATGGCACGAATTTGTCCAAAGTTACGGGACATATGAATACCGATCACATGTGGGTCCTTATGGCAAATTTGCTCAATAACTTCCCAGGAATTCTGTGGGCAAGCATCATCCACCAGAATAATCTCATAGCGATCCGTAATCTTAGAAAGACTTTCACATAATCTTCGATGAAGTTCGGGCAAAGCCGCTCTACATCCGTATACTGGTATTACTACCGAAATCATATCACTCATGGTTGTTCCTCGTATTTACCTTCACATATTGAATTACTGCAGTATCGGTACCGTGATTTAACAGTACGATTTTGCAATATTTTAATTCCTTCTTCACGGATAGTTCATAGCTAACGAAAGTGTCCGTGCGCTCGCACTCTGTCAGGGTGTAAGAAGCCTGGTCCCCATCATAAAAGATGGAAAGTTCGCAATCATCTATGCTTTCACCCGCAATCTCTAAGACATACTTCCCCTTCTCTAAGGTGATGATGCCGCTGGCACTATACCCGCCTTCCACTAAGGAAAGGACACCATCCTCCAGGGCTCCACCTTCCGGAGAAATTACCATCTCGCAAGGACTGATTCTTCCATCTAAGATGCCACATGAAATCTCTTTGATAATATCATGATCGTAGATTAGAGTATGCAGGTCATCGATGATGACATATTCCAACGGAGTTCCAAACTGCTCCGGTAGGACTTTAGCGAATTTCTCATATTCTTCCTGGGTTAAAAGAAGAGCCGTAGGAGTGCCTTCTTCATACAGATACACATCCTGATCCACTAACCAAGGATGTGGAAAAATCTCATCATCATTAAACCGCAGGGCGGCGAAAGAAATCTTTAAATCCGAATAAATCTCATTATTATAAGCATTCCAGTAGGACGCATAGGCTTTGGTAATGCCGCGCTGCTCAAGCTCGGTACTGATCACCTTCTTTGCCGCAAGCTGTTGCTCCCACCCCCTAGCCCCCAGGGCCAATGTAGCACACTCTAATCCTGTGGCAATCATAAAAAGAATGGTCAACGATTGCTGAAGGAAGCGATTTTCCTCCATCCAATAGACATAGATATATCTTGCAGATACCATGATGCTAAGAACGATGGAGGTAATGAGATAGCGAGAGTCTGCCTTATCAAAAAACGTAAAGAGCAGGAAAATCATCCCATTATGCACCAGAGCATAAAGCGTAAAAAACTTTACACCATCCTCTTCCCTCTTCCATCTGCGTGCCTGTAATACAGGCACCACGAAACACACCAGGGTGCCAAGGACAAGCTGAACCACATTGCATAAGCCATACACGGACAAAGCCCTCGCAGCAGGATGGTATCCAAAGCATCCATATAGATCATGGATATACTGCAATATGTAGATTCCGATCGCCTCTAAGGATTCACTAAAGGCAAGACTATTCTTATCCGTCTGGATCATGATGTGACTGGCGCACACTCCAAGGTACAGGAGCGTTCCCACAAGAACGGGAATTCCAAGAAGAAGGAGGGCACGACCCAGTGTAGCCTTGATCTTCGAAAAGTCATTCACACCTTCCCTCCATCCCCAGGAGATCACGCCCAGGAGTACATACGCAATTCCCATGGGAACCACATATTCCACAAGATGGCGAATTCCAGCCATCATAAGAATCGTCATGAAAATCAGGAAAAGAATCGCATAGATCCTTCTTGCTTTCGGATCGGAGCCTGGAGCCTCCTGCATTCCCTTCCAAAAAAGCATTGGACAGAGGGAAAGCCACAGAATTGGTGCCGTATATCCGGCCTCATAAAGTAACATTCCTCGAGAACCCATCATGCATACGAAGATCATGGAAACAGAAAGTACCCAGGAATGATTCTTCCAGAACAATCGACTTTGTAATACCAGGCCAAGAGCTGCCGTAAGCATTAGAAGCACGGAAGCCATCTCACGGGCCAGGGGCATATGCTTGGTAATGGCCATGGGAATCATACAGAACAGGTGAATCGTTAAAATCCACAAATCCCCATTCCCATAAATCCAGGTATCCGGAAAGAAATCATGATGATTTCTAATGGCATCCCATAAAAGGATCGCCGTTGCCGTATCCGAATGGATCACCGTCTGCCCATAGGTGAGAATCGAATAGCTGGCAAAGCATAAGCCAAGCACCGTAAAAAGTCCCAGACCATAGAGCCATATGTTTTTTTTCGCAAATTTTCCTTTAAATAACATTTGGTGTATCCTTTAAGTTTGAACTGATTACCTCATCTAGAGAAAATACTTCTTTACCGCCTCGATTACATGAATCCGGTCATCCTGGGAGAGATTGTAATACATCGGAAGTCTGGTAAGACGCTCACTTTCCTTGGTAGTATATTCATCCTCGCCATCAAAGCGACCGTACTTTATGCCCGCAGGAGCGGAATGCAGCGGAATATAGTGGAAAGTGCTCTGAATATCGTGCTCTTTCAAGTAGTTCATAAAGTCCGTACGCTGCGCTAAATCCTTTAATTTCACATAGAACATGTGGGCATTATGCACGCAACCTTCCGGAATCACCGGAAGGTTCATCAGGCCCTGCTCCTGTAATGGAGCAAATGCG
>JAILGS010000024.1 GCA_024696615.1 Lachnospiraceae bacterium | reverse complement strand
TACCACATGTAAGTTCTTTAAGGAAATATCCAAAATAGGAGCCGAATGAGTCAGGGCACCACTGGACACATAATCCACACCAAGATCTAAAAGTGCTGGAATTCTTTCCCTGGTCACATTACCGGAAATCTCAATCTCTGCCCGATGATTAATCATTGCCACTGCTTCCTTCATGGTTTCATGATCCATATTATCCAACATGATGATATCCGCACCTGCTTCCACAGCTTCCTTCACCATATCCAAGTTCTCCACTTCCACTTCGATCTTTCTTACAAATGGAGCATAGGCCTTTGCCATGGCAATGGCCTCCTTCACACCACCGGCAGCACCAATATGATTATCCTTTAGTAATACCCCATCGGATAGATTGTAGCGATGATTATTACCACCACCCACGGTTACTGCATACTTTTCAAAAATACGATTATTTGGTGTGGTCTTTCTTGTATCTAATAACTTAATGGAACTATCCTTTAATAAGCTGGCAACGGAGTGGGTGTAGGTTGCAATACCACTCATACGCTGTAAGTAATTTAAGGCAGTACGCTCTCCGGAAAGCAATACTCGAATATCGCCATACACCTTACCCATTAACATTCCCTTACTTACTGCGTCACCATCCTGTACAAAAAATTCCACTTTCGTACTTGGATCTAATAAAGTAAATACTCGCTCAAATACCTGTAAACCACAGATGATACCATCTTCCTTACAGATTAAGTCCACTTCACCGGGAGTAGCTTTGGGCATCACGCTATTGGTGGTCACATCCTCGCTGGTAATATCCTCCTTTAATGCTCCTTCAATCAATGGGTCCACATTTAAGTGTAATGTTATTGGATCGTACATAGTTTTTTTCTCCTTTATTCACATCAGTTTTTGTTTATTCCGATTGTTTCTTACTATTTTTTGTTCCTTTATGGAACGAAAGGTTCCTGACTAACGACGATATTCTGCTATTACAGGATCTTTGGTAATCTGGTTTAACCTGGTGATTTCTGCCTGTACCAAATTCGCATATTCCTTTGCTAAAGCGTCCCGGTCCTCATATGGCGTTGGATCAAAATTCTCGAATAACTCCGGTGCTTTTTTTAGGGGAACCTGCTGTAATTTTACTTCCGCCGCTGCACGTTTGGCAAATACTAAACTCTCTAAGAGGGAATTACTTGCCAGACGGTTTTTTCCATGCACACCATTACAAGCGGTTTCTCCTAGGGCATACAACCGTTCCATGGAAGTACCACTCTGATGGTTCACCTTAATTCCACCCATATAATAATGCTGGGCTGGAACCACCGGAATGCACTCCTTGTCCGGATCATATCCCATCTTCTTACAATATTCCACAATATTAGGAAAATGTTTATGTAATTCGTCATGTGGAATACAACGTAAATCTTCCCACACAAAATCCGTTCCATCTTTTTCCATCTGCTTTAGGATTTCCTTGGTAAGCAGATCCCTTGGCTGTAACTCGTCGGTAAAGCGTTTCATATGCTTATCATATAACTTCGCTCCCTCCCCCCGTACGGATTCGGAGATTAAGAAAGAACGCTCCTTGGGACTATCCGTATAGAAGGTGGTTGGATGGATCTGAATATAATTCGTATCCTTGCAAGCAATTCCATGCTTTAGGGCAATGGCAAGACCATCCGCCGTCAGATGTCTAAAATTCGTGGAATGACGATATAAACCACCCACGCCACCGGTAGCAAGGAATACATAGTCCGCTTCCACCGTTTCGATGGTTTCATCCGGATGGGCAATCACTGCGCCATAGCACACATTATCCTTCTCCACAATATCCAGTAGGGTGGTATGTTCTAAGAGCGTAATATTCTCACGATGTCTCACTTCTTCTAAAAGATGACTGGTAATTTCCTTTCCCGTCTGATCCCGATGAAAGAGGATTCGATGGGTTCCATGTCCACCCTCCCTGGTAAAATCAAGGGAGCCATCCGCATGACGATGAAAATTCGTTCCATAACTCATTAAATCCGCAATCACATCCTGGGAAGACCAAATCATAATCTCCACGGATTTGGTATCATTCTCATAATGACCGGCCTTTAAGGTATCTTCATAATATCCCGGAAAATCCTCTTCATCCTTTAGCATACAGATTCCACCCTGTGCTAAGAAGGAGTCACTGCTTTCCACATCGGACTTGGTAATGATGGTAATCTTCTTTTGGGAAGGAAGATTTAGAGCTGCATAAAGCCCCGCACATCCAGCGCCCACGATTAAAATATCCGTCTTCATTCTATCTTCTATCCTTTCTTTAGGATTCATCCCATAGTCATTACTACTTTGAGCGCTACTCTACCACGAAGTCCATCCACTGTCAAGACAGTTGTAAAGATTTGTGTAATTATTTTTCTTGACAGTTGTCTATACAGTTCTTATAATGGGGAAAAACTATGTAAGTACTACGAGTGCGTTAAGTTAAGAGGAAGAAAACATGACAACCAAAGAACTACAAGATTTAATTATGGAAGAAAAGAAGAAGCGTAATGTCTGCATCCTGGCTCATGCCTACTTAAGTCATGACATCTGGGAAGTTGCGGATTACGTGGGAGACTCCTATGGCCTTAGCCTTCAGGCTGCCAAAGCCCCACAGGAAACTGTGGTTATGGGCGGTGTTCGCTTCATGGCAGAGACCGTGAAGCTCTTAAGTCCAGAAAAGAAAGTTCTCCTGGCCAATCCCTTGGCAGGATGTCCTATGGCGGATCAGATTACCAGGGAGAAAGTATTGGAACTAAAGAAACAATATCCGAATCACTGTGTGGTAGCCTATATTAATACCACTACGGATTTAAAGCGAGCTGTGGATGTGGTGGTTACCTCCTCCTCCGCTGTAACCATTATGAAGAATCTTCCGGATAAAAATATTCTCTTTATTCCGGATTGCAATTTAGGAGACTGGGTACAGAAACAATGTCCGGAGAAGAATTTCTCCTTTATTCATGGCGGTTGCCCAACTCATATGAAGATTCACGCTTCCACCGTAGAGAAAGCCAAAGCCCTTCATCCGGATGCACTCTTTGCAGTTCATCCAGAATGTATTAAAGAAGTGGTTGCTTTAGCCGATTATGTGGGTTCCACCACGGGCATCATGAAATTCTGTAAGGAATCGGATGCCAAGGAATTTATTATTGGTACGGAACAGAGTATTGTTCAGCATCTTCAGATGGAATGTCCGGATAAGTTCTTCTATCCTGTATCCACGGATTTAGTATGCCACAATATGAAGATGACCACCTTAGTGGATGTCTACCACAGTGTTGTGGGCATGGGCGGGGAAGAAATCTTCCTCTCCGATGAAACGATCCGGGAAGCAAGAACCTGTATTGATCGTATGATTGAACTTGGGGGTTAAAAAGTCAAAAGTCCATGGATCTGCACATTTGGCAGATTCATGGACTTTTTTTATTCTACAAGATTTTTCTCTAGTTATTCATAGCGCAGGGCATCGATCGGATCCATCTTCGCCGCTTTATTGGCCGGATAATATCCGAAGAATACACCAATTAAAACGGAGAAGGCAACGGAAATAATAATTCCCGGAATCGATGGAGAAGCCGCGTAACCTAAAATACTCGTGGCAATGGCGGAAAGCATTAATCCCAAAAGGATACCGATCATTCCACCCACCACACAGATTACAATGGATTCCATAATAAATTGTAAACGAATGGAGCCATTGGTGGCACCTAACGCCTTTCTAGTTCCAATTTCCTTGGTGCGCTCCGTAATGGATACCAACATAATATTCATAACCCCGATTCCACCAACTAAAAGGGAAATCGCTGCAATAGCCGCAATCGCAAGGGAGATGGTGGATAACATGGAGGTTAGGGAAGAAATCAACGTGGCCATACTAAAGGTGGACACTTCAAAACTATCATTGGTTCGATAATATCCATTATTAAACCAATCTTCTAGCTCACTGCAAAAATCCTCCGCATTCACACCCGAAGCAGCTAATACGGTAAACTGCGTATATCCCGTGGTACTATGATTCTGATTCCTTGCCGCAAGATAGGGAAGATATATGTTGGAAGTAACAGTGGTGGAGGTGGTTCCAGAATATTCTGAATCCTCATCGTACTCATATACTCCC
>JAILGS010000098.1 GCA_024696615.1 Lachnospiraceae bacterium | reverse complement strand
GAAGCAATGGTCTCATGCATCATAATTATATTCATCGATTTAATACCTTCTTTACTGCATGATTACATTTGGCTAGGAAATCCCCCAGATATGGGATCCGACGAAGGAATCGAGCCACTTTCGCCCATTTTTCATACACCTGTCGCTTCAATACCCTTCCCGGAAATGTTAGTACTGGCTCCGGACTAAGACGCTTTTCTGGGGCAGGATTGGCTTTGATACGCTTTCCTTCCTCATCGATCCTATGCATAATTTCCTGAAATTCCATGATTCTACTCCTACAACTACCTGCGTTTTCCCTTGCACTTGCTATGGATCCTTCTATTTGGGAGCAATGCAATCATGAAACGCAGCTAAGAAATCTTCACTTATTTTTTCTAAAGTAAAACGCTCCTGATAGTTCTTATGGCCCTGGGCCACCAGGGTTTCATACGCGCCACCGGGCTGATGTTTCGAAGATGCCACCACATGAATCGCAACCGCGATCTTCTTCGGATCCTTGGAAAGAATCATCTGATCCTTGCCAAGAGTCTCCGGTACCGCACTGGCATCCAGGGCAATGACGGGAAGTCCAAAATACTGAGCTTCCACCACAGGAATACAAAATCCCTCATGCTCACTGACACAGAGCATCACATCGCTTTCCTGATAGTACGCAGAAAGCGTTGCATCCGTCACTTCTCCGGTAAATTCAATCTGTTCGGTAACTCCAAGCTCCTTCATTCGTGTCTCCACAAAATCCGTATACTCTTGTAGATTCTCGTCCTTCTTACCAATCACACGAAGTTTTACCTTCGGACCATATTGCTTCACATAATAATATAGGACTTCTAACATGGTATGGTATCCTTTGTTAGGAACCACACGGCCCACGAAGAGGATGTTCACCCCATCAAAGTCCCGTAGTTTTTTCACCACCCCTGCATCCGGTGTGGTATTTCCCCAGTCTTCCAGGCGACCTGGAGCAAAGCATGGCACCACATGAATCTGGTCCTTGGACAGATAAATTAAATCCCTGGCATTATACTTGGAACAGCAGATCCAATGCGCTTTAGGAAATTCTTTTTGTAATTGTTTTGTCTGCTTCTGTCCCACCATACAGGAGTAATAATGATTCTCACTGTACGGATCAAAGAACTTCGGTGGTGTAATATTATGATACCGGAAGATGATCGGACACTTCGCTTTTTTTAACAATGCCTCCCCATCCGGCCAATACACGCTATGATGATAGATGATCAAATTCTTCGTATCCGCGATCAACGACAGTAATTCTTTCTCCGTTACATAAGGTAATCTTGGATTCTTTCTATCATAGGCATAGGCACATACCTCATATTGCTTCGATAGGAGATCGATCATGGGTTCAATATCATTGCCCACGCCGTCATGAGGGGCCATGACTTCGTGCATCACGATCACTTTCATGCCTTCAATCCCCTCTTTCTTAGATGATTACAAAATACAAGAAAGTCTCCAATCACAGGGATGTGGCGTATTGCCCGTATCGAGCGTCCGTAATAATAGCGAATCTGATATTTCCATGGATGTTTTAGAAAAATCGGCTCTGGTTCCTTCGTCATGATGTCTTCAGAACTTGGGATATTCGAAAAATTCTTATATTCTGTTTCAATTTCTTTTAGGATTTCTGAATATTCCATGATTTTCCTACTTTCTACGATTCTTTCACAACCTCCGAAATCCCATGGGATTCCTCATTTTATGCATCCGTCCTTAGATAATCCCCCGCCTTCTTACGAATTCCTCCGTAATTGCAGTAATGGCGATGGATTCCCCCGCCGTTAATTTATAACCGGAGGTGGAGTTTCCGCGAATCTTTCCTAAGAATTCATTAATTTCATATCGCAGTCCGTCTCCGATAAAATGTGGTTCATAGTGATCGATCTTGGTCTCATCCTCATATCGCACATCGAACTTCTGGGTTAACCACCATGGGGACTGGGCAATCACGTAGCCCTTGGTTCCCGCTACCACAAGCTGACCTTCACTCTTTACTGCCATGCCGGTTTTGGCCGTAGCCATGGCATTCTTATAACGAATCTGTACCTTGGTATAATCATCGGTTCCTAATGCATTATCGATACTATCAAAGCTAACACTTTCATAGTCCGCGCCTAGGATCTTAATGATCGGCATTAAGGCATTGCCACCGAATTCTAAGAAGGCGCCGCCGTACTTCGCATCACTGCGCTCTCTGGAGTCCTCCGCAGCAATACGGGTAAAGCATGCTTCCACATCCCGGATTTCTCCAATTTTTCCACTCTGCACCACGTTTAATAGTTGCTGGAAACCTGGGCAATAGGCTGCTTTAATTCCTTCCATCAGGACCACATGATGGCTTTTCGCCAGGGCATATAATTCCTCGCTTTCAGCCTTCGTAAAAGCTAGTGGCTTTTCACATAACACATGCTTTCCTGCAAGAAGGGCACGTTTGGCATAATCATAATGGGTTTCATGGGTGGATGCGATATAAACCGCATCGATTCCCGCTAAAAATTTCTCATAATCCTTCGTTTCATAGGATAGGAGAAAATCGTGGCAGTCTTTTTTAAATTCTTCCACGCTTTCTTCGAAAGGATTATAGGCACTCACCACTTCCATGGCACTGGCATACCTTGCCTCTGCCACAAAACGCTTGGCGATACGTCCCGTTCCCACCATTCCAAGTCGGATCACTTGATAATTATCCTTGCGGATCTTGGTGGAGGAAATATTCGGGGTACGATCCAAGTAAACCACCTTACAGAAGGAATTCAGATAATCGAAGGTTCCCACCCAATCGGAGCCCACCGTAAAGATGTCCACTCCGTATTTTTGAATGTCTTCAATCTTCTGTCCTTCGTGGTCTTCCACCACGATCATATCGGCAAATCCTGTATTCTTCACGTTCTCAATACGCTTCATGATCGGATCCACCACATTGATCTTCCCCCGGGCCTCATCAAAATGCTCCGTGGTCACACCCACGATCAGATAATCCCCCAGTGCCTTCGCACGTTCTAATAATCGATAATGTCCTTCATGAAATAAATCATACGTTCCATAGGTAATTACTTTTGTCATATGATTCCCCCGTTCCATCCACGCTGCAACACATTTGCTAAGTGGAAGTCCTTCTCCGTGTTCCAAAAACTACTCCATCGAACCGGTTCCTAATTCCCTCCATGGCGCTAAGTAGTAGACATATCCATAGGTTTGATCATACAGGTCAATTCCATA
>JAILGS010000094.1 GCA_024696615.1 Lachnospiraceae bacterium | reverse complement strand
TGGAGCGGTTCCCATCTCTCCACTTAGAAGGGAAAGGGTAAGAGTCCCATCCTCTATCGCTTCCACTCGAGCCATAAATTCCTTCTCTGAGAAAGTGCTCTCCGTAAATTCAATGGTATTTTCTAAATTAGTGGTCTGGGTATTAGTGTTTTGCTCCTTGGCAGGATCCGTGGATGCGTTATTCGCTCCACTACTTCCATCATCGCTTGCACATCCAGTTAATCCTCCTAAAATCATAGTTCCTGTTAAAATCATTGCTGCATATCGATAGTTATACATTCGTACATCCTCCTTCATATTGCATCTTGAAAATATATCTATATTTCAAGATGTCTATCGCTTACAGTTCACACTATAGAACCACTACCTTAAATGAAATTAAAAGGAGAAAATCATAATATAGAAAAAAGGTTTTAAACTTCAGTCATTTAGGGGAGACTGAAATCTAAAACCTTCTTTCGTTTCCTATATTTTATTTTTCGGGGGATTTTATACTCCGGGATAATGTTGTTAGGGGATAAGGGGATATTATCCCGGAGATATTTACCTTAAACGATGTTGTCGGGGAACAACATCATATGTTTAAGGATTTTAGCAAATTCATTATGCGCTTACGAACTCTGCAAAAAACTTATCTGCACTCTCGCGAACGCTTCGACCAATGCCCTGCCAAATTAACTGGTTATCAGAAGATGTGACATTCATAATATAGCTTTCAGAATCTTCGATTCCATTCAAGCAATACTCTCTGTCATTCTTCAAGAAATGAATTTCTTCGCCAGCATAGATCTGACGCTTAAATTCCTTTGACATTGATTTAATATCTAACATAATACGATTACCTCTTTCTAAAACATTTGATACAATCGAATTCATATGTTGATTGGATTTTAATATTCTAAATGTTGTGTGTCAACATATGTTTTCATAAAAGAACATCGCAAAATATAGTTGAGGAAACGAAACTTCTTAAATTAGTTTCTTTATCGTAACCATGCTATTTTATAAGGAAACGCAATAAAGCTCTGTTTTTATAAAAAACATTGGTTTCACCTAATTTTTTGGTTAATTATCGTTAACCAAATGGCTTGGTTGACTTATTTATTCCTGCTTATATTTTGTGCAATTCACTTGACTTTGTGGCTTTTTTTCTCTTCTAAAATCGCCTCAAACTCCTGATTAAATCTGGTTTCTTCCGCCGTTTCCATAGCTGGAAGTTCCACCATTCGCTGCTGCCAGGAAGAAAGATAGATGGCATTGGATAATAAAAGGCTTGCATAACCTTCCCTTCCATCGGCCACTAAGCTTCCCGTTCCTAAGATGGCATTAGCAAAGGATTGTAAAATTACATCATAGGGATTCTCTTCCCCAGGAAGCTCCATGACCCGTTCCGTTCCTTGAAATTTCCGGAAGAAATCTTCAGAAGTGGCCATATATTCCGCTTCCTTCATTCCCATCTCCGGCTCAATCTCCAGAATTCGTAATTTGCCATGTTCGCAGATTAACATGGCTTCATCCAGGCTGACTTCCAATCGATTAACACCCGGTGCATCTCCCGTGGAGGTGATGAAGGTGCCCGTCGCACCATTTTCCCACTCCAGATATGCAGTCACATCATCTTCCACCTCAATCTGATGGAAACGACCTTCCTTACAAAATCCCTGCACCTTCACAGGCATTTTGCAGATCCACTGCAATAAATCCAGATTGTGAGGACACTGGTTTAACAGTACTCCGCCTCCATCCGTATCCCAACGAGCATGCCAGGAGCTACTACTATAATACTTTTCCGGACGATACCAATCCGTTACCACCCAATTCACACGCTTTAACTTGCCATATTGTCCACTTTCCACAATGGCCTTCATCTGCTGATATACGGGATTGGTCCGCTGGTTAAATACCATGCCATAAACCTTTCCACTCTCATCCGCAGCCTGATTCATGTGAATCGCCTGGCGAAGATATACTCCCGCCGGCTTGTCCGTAAGCACATGGAGTCCTAGCATAAAGGCCCGCACCGCTAACGCTTCATGGGACGTATGGGGAGTTGCAATAATCACTGCATCCAAAGCTAACTTCCCCTGTTCCACTGCATCTAACAGTTCGCCTGCCTCTTGGTATACCACCACGCCCGCATCGATGGAAGGTTGTAGATCCTCCTTCACCTTCCCCCGCACTCTGGTTAATGCCGCAAGCTCCATTCCCTGGATTCTTCCTTCCTGGAGCAAATGTGCATACCGGCCGCCCATGTTTCCAACACCCAATATTGCTACACGAACATTTTTACTCATATGAAATCCTCCTTCATGTGAATTACTTTAGAATTACATCTATTGTAACCTAGAAAAGGATTTCTTGCTTTTTTAACAATGCACTAATGTTACGCAAATTAATGCTTTCATATTACTGTTGTGACAAATCAATTCCCAGATCCTCATAAGAAATAAAGATTTCTATATATCCGGCTACAAAGCTTCCTAACAAATATGGTTCAAACTCTATCACAATCCCTGTATCTTCATATCTGCAAGGAAGAGCATTCAAACTTACATAATCCAAGGCCTGGGTCGCTGCTTCATCCCCATCCTGGGCGAAATATTGGAAATAATCTCCCTGTTCCAGTCTCTTCTTTTCATAATCCGCCTTCACCGCATCATATACCAGGGTCTTTAAATCCGCTTCCGTACCAGAATAAAGATCCTGGAAGGAAAGAATAGTTCCGGTGTCGGTATTGATCAATATATGCTTTCTGCTTGGCATACCATGGGCGCCGCCCCCGAACCAATATCCGTCATAATCCACGGTAAAGAAATGCTCCTGGATAAATCCAGCATGGGACACTTCTTCCTGAAAGGATATAATTCCCGGTATTTCTCCATGGAGTGTATTTTGACACTCTTCTAGACTGGAAGGATAATAAACCTCGTAAGTTTTAAAATTCTCACAGGCCGTCTTAGCCTCTTCTAAAAATTGTGCATTTAATTCCTGGGAATTCATACTAATTCCCTCATCCAACTGGTATACTTGCGCATCATAACGAGCAATGATCTTGCCGCAATATGGACAGGTAACCACATCGGAAATCACCTGACTTGTTCCATAATCCATATAAGCCACATGCTTGACACTCACTCCCAAGGATTCCTGCTGAGGATTTCCATCCGGGTCCACATAAAGTCTAGCCCATTCCACATCATTGGTTTCTGAATTAAATACTAAGGCAAAGGCCTGTTCTGAAATCAGAGTAAAACCGGAAATTCCCTGGGTAATTCCAACCCCTAGAAGTTCCTTACCATGAATTAACAGATCTTTTTTCTGGGTATTTAAGTCATATTGATACACCTCATACTCCCCATTTCCTTCTCCTGTAGCAGGTTCCGACCAATACAACAGTCCCTGGTCCGTACAACCAAGATAATTGGAAAAATTCTGAGAAATCATGGTGATGCCACCATCCTTTCGGGAAAGCACCTGAATTTCATCATAAGTCCAATCATTTTCCTTATTGGAAGCCGTATAAAAGATGAAATAATCCTGGGTAAAGTCCACAAGATTTCCTGTTTGTATCGCTCCTTCCATAGGGGTGATGTTCGTCCCATCATAGAGATAATTATTGCCTTCCGAGTCCCGAATAGGAATAAACCCATAGTTTACCGTATCCGCCAAAATACAATGATCCCACGCACCATAGGAAAGAGAATATTCATACGCTTCTAAGGAATTCAATCCATCCAACAGATGCCGATCGGCCTCCACGGCTTCTCCCGTTAATGCATCATATACTTCTGCTTTTAACGTTCCGTCACTCATATCCTGATAATGCAGATATAATACTCCATGCTCTACCACGATTTGGGAAAGATTTGGTAAGGAGGTAAGCTGTCGTCGCTCCCCCGTGGATACATTCCACATCCAAATCTTAATAAAGGACTGAGGATAGTCCGATTCCATATTTTCATAATCGTAGGTATAATAGAAAATATTGTGATGATAACAACCCGCATATATTCCTTCCGGATTCTCTTCTAGGGACACAATATCTGTAACAGCCAGATCATGTCCGTCCTGCATGCCAAGTCCAGCTTCCGTATTCTGATCCATCATGACATAAATCGGTGTGAAATAATCATATAAGCGAGCGGTATCCTTAACTTCCTCCATGGAAGGATCCACTGTTTCCTCCTGCTTAGAAGGGGTGGATTCCGTTACGGACGCAGAGTTCGTTGCATCACATCCCACTAGACTTACCATAAGAACTGTGCATCCAAGAATTGCCATATGTTTCATATGCAGAACATTGGCACTTAATTTACGTTTCATCTTAAAACTACTCCTTTCATTCCTTTCGAATCACTGTACATGATTCTCATATCATCATACGAAGAAATCCCCTCCCTGTATAGGGAAAATATTGGTGTTTTATAGCAAAAATACAACCTTTTATTTCATTTTGATAAATATTCATATATTCATATAGTAATTTGTTTTATTCTGTGCTACAATGCAGGGGAAATAAAAAAATCCCTAAAAACTCGCGTTTTTAAGGGAGTCTAAGAGTTAAATGAAAGGGGAGTATGATGACTTTAAATCTTACTTATGGGTTGCTGATCCCATTTCTTGGAACTACGCTTGGCGCAGCATGCGTATTCTTTATGAAGAAAAATCTTGGCGAATATTTACAGAAGGCTCTCACCGGATTTGCTGCCGGTGTCATGGTGGCCGCATCCATCTGGAGCTTGATCATTCCTGCGCTTGAACAATCCGAGGAGGAAGGAATCTATGGAGCATTTTCCTTCATGCCAACCGTGGTTGGTTTTTGGCTTGGAATCTTTTTCTTATTATTTCTAGATAAGATGACACCCCATCTGCATATTAACATGGAGAAAGCAGAAGGACCGGTATCACATTTGCAAAAGACCACCATGTTATGTCTTGCAGTAGCCATTCACAACATTCCAGAAGGAATGGCCGTGGGTGTAGTATTTGCCGGATGGCTTGCAGGTTCTGAGAACATCACCTTAGCGGGCGCCATGGTACTTGCCCTGGGTATTGCCATTCAGAATTTCCCAGAAGGCGCCATTATCTCCATGCCACTTCGTATGGCCGGGGCCTCCCGCCGAAAATCCTTCACCCTTGGAATGCTCTCTGGAGCCGTGGAGCCTGTGGCAGCCGTGCTTACCATTCTCCTATCCAGCGTCTTAATTCCTGTTCTTCCATATCTTCTGGCCTTCGCCGCCGGCGCCATGATGTATGTGGTAATCGAGGAATTAATTCCTGAAACCTGTGGTGGAGAACAGCAGACGGATATTGGAACCGTGCTCTTCTCCGTTGGTTTTACATTGATGATGGTTTTGGATGTGGCCCTTTCCTAAGGAAGAGCGGCAGCCATTCGTCCAAGCATTAACTGAATCTCCCCAAGATGCTGGGGCTCGTTATATACATACAGGATACAACGACTTCCCCGGTAATCTTCCGGGGGGAGAAAAAGAAAGCAGATATTATGATTTTGGAAATTAACATCCCCATAATTTCCTTCAAAATATCCCCATTCTTGATAATCCCCGTCAAGACTCTTCGTCCAATATTTCGTATCAATGATCATATCATATAGCTTGGGATTGCGATTCATCTTCAGATTCGGGTTGCCAAGGATATTTTTTACAATCGCAGCTCTCACATCCGAGGTTTGATTCGCTTTATTTCTCGGATTAACCACATTTTCCGTTACATAGAATACAAATAATTTCTCCATGGGCGCGTCATTACTTAATTGATTTAAGGAATAAGCATATCCTTCCACATTAGAAAGTTCTACTTTCACCTCTTCCCAGGCTTCCGGTACCAGAAACTCCCAGGATTTTCCATTAGTCTCCGTCTCCAGGGATTCCTTATGATAATTTCGATCATTCCTGGAAAGAATGGACACTCCATCTAATAAAAACATTCGGTCCTGTAATACCAGGGAAGTACTTTCTTCTTCCACCCAGTCCACCACAAGACGGATGGAATTGGCCTGAAAACCATTGGTAATTCCCTGAAGATTTATTTCCACATGACCATAAACTCTCACCATGTGTCCCTGTATTAGGAGTTGTTTTCGTTCTTCTGGAAAGGTATTGGAAAATGTACAGGAAAGATGCGAAATCTTAGGATTATTTCCATCAATTAAAGAAAAACCAGTTCCACTGGAATCCACAGAATAAATATCCCCCACGAGGGATACAGCTTTCCCATGATAACGATTTTTCGCATTCTCCGGATTCACCTGATAGGAAGTCATCAGAAGATCCAGTCTGCTATCTTGATATACCTGCATCTTGGAAGGATCTAAAATACAGGTATTCTTTCCGCGAAGGGGAGTTGCTTCCACGGATTGAACCAATCCACAGTTTCCACTGGCCACAAGCCCCAGGAGCAAAAGAAGGGATAAAAATAAGGCAATCCACCGACGTCTACTCATTTTTCTCCCTCCTCTCTTCTTTATAATCATCCACGCCATACAGTTTCTTAGCTTCTTCTAAGATGGAGAGGACTTTTCGATAGGCATGAGCCTCCGCATAATCATCCACAAGAATAATGGTAACATCCTGATAGGCACTCAATTTCTCTGCTCGAAATCCCAAAAAATCTCTTTCCTCCCACTGATATTGGTAGGTATTTCCCTGAAATTGTAATTCCATCCCGGAAAGCACTAGTTCTACGGCTGCCCTTTCTTCTTGGGGTTCCACTTCCACAACCTCCTTCGAAGGAGGATTTTCAATCAAAGAAGGAACGATCATAACATCCAGATCAATCAAAGGATTTCCATCCGCCGTGCGAATGGTCACATCAATAAAATCCATTCCCAGGATTCCAAGAATCCCCATGGCTCCCACAAGAAGAAGGGAGAGAAGAAGTCTTCGGACATATTCTGTTTTATTGTTCCACTTCTTCATAGGAATATCCTTTCTCCTCCAATGCCAGTTTCACCCGTTGTAATGCCACATAACTTGCGTAATCATCCACTAAAAAAATGGTGCAGTTAGAAAAATCCGCTCCTTCCATATAGGAATCAAAATATGGATTCTCCTCTAAGGTGACTACAAATTGCTTTCCACCCACATATACCATATTCTTCTGAACCAAAATTTCTAATTCCCGGTTCTTGGACTCCCCATTCGAAAGAACCTCTTCTACTGCCAAACCACTTCCAGCATTTTCTGTTGCTTCATCCTCATTCTTTTCTTCATAGGCTGCCTCTTTATTCTCCTCCTGCTTGCCGCCACTAGAAGTCCACAGTCCTCTCTCAAAAAGACTTCCTGGAAAATGAAAACTTTCCCCATAATTTCCAAAGGCTAATACGACGCATACCCACACACATCCTGCCAAAATCACTCCCACCAACCATCGAATGAGATGGGCAATGGGAACTTTCGTTGGCCTTTTATAACAAAATCGAATCCATCCATATAAGAGAAGGATTGCAACAATCATCCCGATCAGTGGAACAATACGCCTCTGTGTTAGATATATGGTTCCTGCAAGGAATAACATTCTATGTTCCATGTCCCCTTCCCCCTACCGCCAGAACAGATTCTCATATTCATCACATAATTCTTCCACAATCTTACCAATGGCCACTTCATCCCGGTATAACAAAGTCTCATCCTCACGATTCAGAGAAAGGATCACCGGACGAAGCTCCCCTCGTGGAGCACTTTCTACACCCTCATAAGGCTCTGTGCCAAGCGTTGCAGCCTGAATTTCCTCTCGAAGATAGGCTTCTAAAGCCCCATAAACCTCCTCCTCATTCTCCGGGGTAAGTTCCATGGAAAAATCCGCATTCTCCCCCTCTTCTTTTGGGCTGCCACTATAGATTTCCAACCTTCTCTTGGTCCAATCCGTAGACTCTTCCAAAGAGCAGGTAATATTCATAAAATAAACATACTCATCCATGCCCTCATAGGCTTCCCAATGGTATTCCTCCGCAGTCTTTGGCTCCTGGATGGCCATCTCATTCGCCACCTTCATATTACATAAGAAGACAATCAATACAATGAATACCACATCCAGCATGGACGTAAGATCCATGGTCACTTCCGACCGTTTTCTACCCTCACGCATACGCTACTCCTTTATGTGTCATACACCCCACCTACGCTAACGCTTAGAGGTGGGGGATTTCTCCGACTGAGTTAAAACTGCCTGCTCATCCAAACGATCCCTGCGATACCGATCGTATTCCCGAATTCCCACTTCAGCTTCATTCAGTGGCTGGGACATGCGGGCAATCATATAGAATTTTAAACCAATGGTAATGACCATGGCTACAAATGTAGTAGAAAGAGCCACACCTAATCCCTGGGCCATCTGATTTAGATCGGAGCCGCTCACCTGAATCATTAATCCGGTCACCGTTCCAAGTAGTCCAATGGAAGGGAAGATACTGATTCCCTGGGCATATTTATCATATCTGGCACATAATTGATCATTATTTTTCTTCAGGGTATTAAAATCCCCGGTAGCATAGGTGGTTTTACTTTCCTTAATCATATTGGCACTTGGATCTAAGGAAGTTACCACCGTGGTGTAACCAGCCTTGGAAGTAACCTGATCCCGATTCTCCACAATTTTCTTTTTCATCCCCATTAAATTAAACAAAATAACAAATGCACCCACGATCATTCCACCATTAAATAAAATGGAAATACCGTCATGAAACAATAACATAATAACATTCGTAAAACTCATCGCTTTTCTCCTTCTTTCTCCAAAGAGAATGGGGTAACCCCTTCATTTCCTGGTTTTATAGATTCTTTGGTGGAGTACCTTGATACATCCCCTTGCGAACCGGAGCAATATATACTCGCCCCGTTCCTCGAAATACATTCACTAATCCCTCCCCGGAAACCAAGGATCCTGTCAGGGTTTTCGTGGTTTTTTCCACTGTGAATTTTAAATTCGAGGACCAACAGACGGCATAATTTCCATCAATCCGAAGTTCATCATCCTGCAATTCCACTTGAATTAATTCTTCCCTGGGTACTTCACTTTCTAATACCACATATCCTGCTCCCGTTAATTTGGTATTAAAAAGTCCTTCCCGACCAAAGAAAGCCGAGGAAAGGGAATCCCTTGCCTGAATCTGTAACTGTACCGTATCCGAACAGGCTAAAAACATTCCATCTTCCACCGTCAAAGCACCATTCCAATCCGCCACATCCTCAATAAGCAGATAATGATAGGTGGGTTCTAACACCACCACACCGCTTCCCGTATAATGTGGCTTAATGACGGACTCACTGGTTACTGCACTACTTAGGGCTTTTTTAAATAAATCCGTGGCACCGGACACATCCGTCCCGGCCTTCACATTTCCAAGCATCATCTGCATGGTGCCGGACTGTAAAATCACTCCATGATCTTTTAGGCTTGCCACAAGGACACGCTTCTTTAAATTCATCTGGGCTGCATAAAATGCCTCCATGGCATTATGCTCATCCACGGAAAGATCCCGCTCATATTCTAAGACGGTAAAATTTCCTTTTTGCTCCACGATATTACGATTTTCGGTGGGATTTAATAGATTGGTATAGATCACTGGTTGTCCCCCTTTTTATGCCTTCATCTTGCTATGTTCTGTCACGTTACCTGGTGTCACATCCCGTTCCAGACATTTCCTAGGATATTGTATCATTTTTAGTACATGGTAACAATCATTATGGGATAATTTTGAATCTTTCATGGTCGAGACAGAAGATTTTATGCGGGATAAAGAATATTTCATGGACAAGACAGAAGATTTTATGAGGGATAAAGAATATTTCATGGACGATACGGAAGTTTCCATGATATAAAAAGAAGGAAAAGATCTTACCAAGAATCTTACGTCGAATCTTATAACGAATCAAAAAGGAGTTATTTATGGAATATTTTATTACCTTAGTAGAAGGATTGCTTTCCTTCCTTTCCCCCTGCATGCTGCCCATGTTACCAATCTATCTCACCTATCTTGCAGGAAACAACCAAAAAAGCCTGGCTCATACCGGGAATGGAGAGGATGAAGAACCAAAAGACGCCCTTCCAGGTCGTACTTATCAAAGACTTCGCGCCCTCTGTTTCGTCCTTGGATTTACCCTGGTATTTATGGGTCTTGGACTTTTTGCAGGAACCCTGGGTGTTTTTTTACAGCAGCATAAAACTCTCATCCAGTTTTTGGGTGGGCTTTTCATTCTTATTCTAGGACTTCTTTATTTTTTAGATGCCAAGATTTTTAGCCGCTTTTCCCTGCATTCGAATGCCTCCTTAAATCCAGGATATGTTAGCGCCATTCTTTTTGGTATGGTGTATTCCATCAATCTTACCCCTTGTGTGGGACCACTCCTTGGTTCTGCATTAGTTCTTGCCTCCACCGCAGGCACCGTGGGAAAGGGTGGATTACTCTTACTTTGTTATTCCCTAGGACTTGGCATTCCATTTTTATTATCCGCAGAATTAATATCCGTTCTAGAACATCACTTTACTAGCATTCGAAAGCATTTTGACTTAATTCGAAAGCTTTCTGGAATCCTTTTAATTCTTATGGGGCTTTTTATGATGCTAAACAGTGGAAAGAGCTTCCTTGAAGAAACGCATGCTTCCTCCACCCAAGAATCCACTTCTGCCAGGGAGGAGTCTTCTAACAAAGAGGAGTCCAACTCCACCAAGGAGACACAATCCTCCACCACAGAAACAGGATCCAAGGATCGTTCCGATAAGAAAGATCTTCCTTTGGCAGCGGACTTTTCCTTCCAGGATGCGGTCGGAAATTACTTAGATGTTTCTAGCTTTTATGGAAGTCCCATGGTGATTAATTTCTGGGCTAGCTGGTGTCCACCGTGCGTTGGAGAACTTCCAGCCTATGAAGCCATGTATCAAACCTATGGGGACTCGATAGAATTTCTTATGATCAATCTGACAGATGGTTCCCGGGATACGGTGGAACATGTGGAAGCATTTGTACAGGAGAATGGTTATACCTTCCCCGTATATTTTGACCAAAAAGCCGCAGGCCTTACGACCTACGGCTACAATTCCATTCCGGTTTCCATCTTTATTGATGCGGAAGGATATATTCATTCTCTACATCTTGGTGGCATGAGTCAGGAAGAATTGGAGGAAAATCTTACGGAAATTCTTCCCTAAACCCTGGACCAATTCCCATCCACTTGGATTTATCCAAATTGTACTTTCCCCGTTTCTACTAACCAGGAAACTTCATCATGCAGGGTTTCCTCGTAGGGGCGGGTAGTATAACCAAGAAATGTTTCTGTATTGTTTCTATAAAAAAAGACTCCCTGATTTCTCAAGGAGTCTTCGTGTATTAAATTTAGCCAAAAAACTTTTTTGAAAATACATTGCATGAAGTAGGCTCTTCATGCGCCAATGTATACTTGGAAACTTCTAAGCTTGTTACTCCTTAGAAGATCTTGAAATAAACAGCACCAGGGATCTTATTGCTATTGCACTTGTCAATAATAGAATTCTTGGTAGACTCTACGGTGCTTCGGATGGAAGACTGAGTAGATGAGCTTGGAGTACTTACAGTACCACCGGAAAGCTTATCCGAACTACTTCCACTAAAGCCGTAGATGTTAGAGAACTTCTTTAATGACATGGATCCTAAATAATAGTTGTAACCATTATCAAAGGATACGCAATTGGACATATAAGCAGTCACAGCACTGTTATTGTTATCAAATCCCTTCTTGTCATGATCAAATGCAAGACAGTAGCTCATGGTACGAACTGCAGAGCTGGTAGAATATGCTGAACCAAGCTTGAATCCGTTAGGGTTACCATCGTAATTGGATCCTGTCCAAGATGATAATGAAATGGTTCCTGCACTAGTCTTTACGAAGCTAGAGGTTGGAAGAGAGAACTTACCCTTCGCATAGTTGGATGCAAAGGAGGAATCCTTCTCGCAGATCAACTGTACTAAGAGAAGATCCGTATCCAAAGAATCACCATTATCAAAGTCATACTTACCGGTAAATACATCTGGATTACCATTGTTCCAGCATGCACACCAGGTATAAGTAATATCAGGGGTTACATCACCTGACTTATCATAGGAATCCCATCCGTCATCGGAGTTATCCCATGCGTAGCAGCAGGTAAATGTGTTATTAGCACCAGCGCCAAGCTTTGGTGCATATCCATCCGCATTACCACCAAGGGTATATACGTCACAGTTACGGTAGCTATATACATACTCAATGGTATTCTTATATGCGCCACCGGTAATCTGAAGACCAGCATCATTGTTGTATCTTGTGATCACGTTAGAAACTGTGTTATTGCCTGCGGAAGAACCCTTAATCTGAATACCATTATCAGGGGCTTTCTGAACGATCAGGTTTTTGATTGTGTAGTAGCTACCGGTAATACGAATTCCGACTGCGCTATCGGAAGTGGACTTACCAATATAGCTATCTAAGAATGGAGCAAAGTCAAGGACTGGATAGGTTCCATCACTATTCTTTACACCGATAATTTCTACGTTAGCCTTGCTGGTAGAAAGAGCAATCTGTCCAGAACAACTAATGGTTGTACCGGATACATATACCTTACCACCGCCGGCTGCTTCAGCCTTGTCAATTGCCTTAACAAGATCTGAATAGGTCTTTACTACAGTACCATCAGAGGTATCTGTAGAGGAACTTGAAGAGCTTGAAGAGCTTGATGAACTAGAGGAGCTGGAGCTAGAACTTGAGCTATTGGTTGTTGACTCAAATCTAAACTGCTGGCATCCAAGTCCATTATAAGTCCAGGTATCAATGTTTCCGCCATTGGAGGTGGACCATCCGTATACATCCACAGCCTGTGCATTACCGCTACATACAGTCTGAAGACAATATACATTCTCTGTACCTGTAGAAACTAAGGTAAACTGCTGAGCAGTTGCACCATTCGCCGCACAGATATCAACATTGGTACCATCCGTTGTTCCGGCATAGTAAATATCCAACATTCTGCCGCCGCTCATACCATTGGTAAGAGTAATCACATTATTACCCTTATTGGTAACATACCACTTCTGGCTTGCATCGCCCTTTCCAGTTGCCTGAATAACATTCGCAAAATCGCTATCGTTATCATCTTCTACATCAAGATATAACTGGCTGTTGATATTCTTAATGTAGTACCAGCCGTCAGAAAGACTGCTAGAGCTGGAGCTTGAGGAGCTAGAGCTGGAGCTGGATGAACTGGAGCTGGATGAGCTGGATGAGCTGGAGCTTGAGCTTGAAGAATCAGAATCTACCTGAATCTTGTAGATATTGATTCCACTTCCTGCAGAGTAAAGGTATACATAACCTGAACTTCCGGAATAGCTATAGCTTTCTGTGGAAGCGCTGGAACCAGCTGTTAAAGTGGTAAGCTTGCTTCCTGAGCTATTAGCAACTACAAGACTTCTTGAAGAAGAACCAGAACTCTTTAAGGTTACCTTAATGGTATCCTTACCGGATACTGGAACCTTTACTGCACGATAGGATGTGGATCCTGAACCGCCAAGGGCAAGGCAGTAAGTATATTCCGTTCCGTTCACTGTCTGAGAGTCAGCCTTTACAGACATGGTCTTAGAACTGGTTGCAATGAGGGTCAATCCATCCACCGTTGTAGTAGATGAAATCGTTCCCAAATTCTTGAAACTGGAATTCTTAAAATTCCATGAAGTAGTTGTAGAAGCAGCTACTGTTGCAAGAGCTAACGTCTGGCTAAGAACGCCACTGACTAAAGCTACCAAAGCTACGAAAGCTACGAGCTTCTTAAAACTCTTCGAAAACTTGTTTAACATGAATATCCTCCGTTTCTAAATTTAATACACCTGCTAATAGTAGCAGAATGTTGTATAATTTTCTGTACTGATTTCTACTAACTTTTGTGCAATATTTTTATAAAAAACTAACAAAACCATTCCCGTTTCTTTCAAAAATCTTACAATTGTTAATTTTGCTACACTCCTGTTATATTTTTATCATTTCTTTTAGATATTTTTCCTATTCTGATTGTACACTATCAAATCCCCTGTTTTAGTGGTTTTTGCCCTCTTTGGAATTCTAAAAAACTCTTAAAAATCCTTTAGTTTTCATTGACGAGAAACAAATCCTACTGTATATTTTAAGTTGATTGATTTTTAACAATCTGAATTAATTTTTGGAGGTAAACCAAACATGATGAAACTTGTTCTTGTCAGACATGGTGAAAGCGAATGGAATAAGCTGAACCTTTTCACAGGCTGGACTGATGTAGATCTTAGTGAAAAAGGACACCAGGAAGCTGCTGCTGCAGGTGTTACTCTTAAGGAAGAAGGATATGATTTCGATATCTGCTATACTTCTTATCTTAAGAGAGCGATTCATACATTAAATCATATTCTTGACAGCATGGATCGTGCATGGCTTCCAGTTGTTAAGACTTGGAAGTTAAATGAGCGTCACTATGGCGCATTACAGGGTCTTAATAAGTCTGAGACCGCTGAAAAGTATGGTGAGGATCAGGTAAAGATCTGGAGAAGATCTTTCGATATTAAGCCACCTGCGCTTGAGCCAAATGACGAAAGAGCAGCTGCTAATCAGGCTAACTACCGTGATGTAGATGCTTCCCTTCTTCCATTAACAGAGTCCTTAGAGACCACCATCGAGCGTGTTGTACCATTCTTCGAAGAGACTATTAAGCCTCAGATGAAGGCTGGTAAGAGAGTTATTATTACTGCTCATGGTAACTCTTTAAGAGCTTTAGTAAAGTATTTTGAGGATTTATCCAAGGATGAAATCATCAACGTTAATATTCCAACTGGTACTCCACTGGTTTATGAATTTGATGATAACTTCAAGGTAATCAAGAAGTACTATCTTGGTGATCAGGAAAAGATCAACGCAAGTATGGCTGCTGTAGCCAACCAGGGTAAGAAGAACTAATTCTAAGATGTTAGGATATGGGTTTGGCACCTCAGACTTCTGGGGTGCCTTCCTTTTTTCTTCCCTTTGATTGGAAAGAGATTTTGTTGATAAAAGGATTTAAGACGAGGAAAAAAGATATGAAAATAAATAGATTGGCACGCTCTGGCAGTGCTTTACTTGCTATGAGCCTTGCGGCAACCATGACCTTTACCACTGGTTGTGCCTCTTCTGAGGGGAAAACCCCAGAAACTGCGGCCCCTGTTGCCACTACTGTTTCTGCCACTGTAGCTGCAGAAACCAAGGAAACTTCTGCCACAGAAACCACTAGCGCTACCACCGGTGTGGGATATGACTCCGGTGTATCACTTCAATTATACGAAGACTTTATGAAGGGAAATACCACTGCTACCTATCATGTAGGAACGGATCATGCATCCTACTTAACCATGCCAGCATCCCTAGCAGATGGCACCAAGCTTACCCTCACAGACCTTCAGGATCAGATTATAAAGAGTTGCGACATGTCACTTACCATGACGGAAACTATGACTACCAATACCATCGACTGTGGTATGGATGGCATGGAAGAATATCTGATTACCATTCCTTTCGAAGGTCCGGAAATCTTCACTCTTTTTGTCGTATTAAAGAATGTGGACGGAGAACTTCAGATTTGCTATACCACGGATCAGTGGTCCAGAAATGAAGTTATCATTGACAAGAATGGTGTAATCACTACTTCCGGATCCGGTGGAGCAGCCATTCATATTACTACCTATGCTTATTTAGATGCGGAGGGTGAATATCATTTCCACTATGGTGTGGAAGAAAATTATGCACCAATTTCTTTATTTGCCTATATTAATGATGATTTTACCGAGATTTCCTTTGATGATCTGGCTATGGACTGCATCATGGTTCTTACTTACTGGTTTGAAGAAAATACCGCGACTCCTAAGTATGTTTATTCCTATCGTACCGTGGATGAAGCGTTAAATGATATTAGTGAACCTACGGATTATACGGATAGTAATCCTGTATTTAAGAAATTCCTTGAATATGGTATCACTCCACTTTCCATGGAAGAAATGGATCAGCTCATTGCAGATCATGGGAAAGAAATTCAGTATCCAGCGGAATAATCCCCTGTGATCGTACATTCTTCCTGTGATGGTGCATTCTTACTGTGAAAGTACATTCATAAGAACGAAAAAACTCCCCGGTATGGAAGGGTTCTGTCCCGTCCATCCGAGGAGTTTTATTTTGCTAAAAATCTTCTCTTTTCGTTTCACTTTTCCAAGAGGATTTACCTGCGTCTTCGCTCATGCATCTTATAATATTCTGCTTTCTCCGCATACATATTCTCATCCGCAGTATTCACCACAGCTTCCACATTGGTGGTGGCTTCACTCCACTCCATACCAATGGCTAGGGACACATCATGATGCAGGGCTAATACCTTGCGAAGATGATCCTCCAGTTCATCAAATCGACGCTTGCTCACATCCGTAAGTAGAATCACCAGTTCATCCCCACCGGTACGGAATACATTCTCTTCCCCATACACATCCATTAAAAGATTGGTTGCTCGCTTAATGATTCGGTCCCCTTCATCATGTCCTCTGGTATCATTGATCTGCTTTAATCCATTAATATCTGCAAAGATAACACCAATATTTTTCCGACTCTTGGCCATATCCTGTAACCGTTCATAATATGCATTCCGGTTATACGCTCCCGTTAAGGAATCGTGACGATTCACATGGGAGAGTCTTAAAAACATTTGGTGACTGGCAAGCTTAGAACTAAGGAACATGGCAAGGGTCTCTAAAATCCTTCGAATATCGATGGCTTCACTCACCATGTAATTATCCACGCCGATATAACCCAAAACCGTGCCATTATCAAAGAGTGGCATGGCGATGGTACGCTCCACGCCGCTATGTAGCATAATCTGATAAATCTTCGAATCCTTGGAAAGACGGCCATCCTCACGAATCACATGAATGATATGGGAATCTTCCTGATCCCGAAGTTTTGCCCATTCCTCATATTTCTTTCGCTCCAGTTTATGGATCACATCCCGGGCTTCATCCACGCCGTCAGCACACCATTCATAGGTCAGACTGATATAATCCCCTTCACATTCCATCACAAAGATTCGATCCGGATGAATCACATGGCTTATTTCCTCCAATACCCGATTCATCATCACTTCGAAACGATCATTGGTCTGCATGGATTTACTAATTCGGATAATGGTATCATCCGTAAGCATCTGTCTGGCGTTCATGGCCTCTTTGGCCTGTTCCTCGTCCACCGTTACAAATGTATAAGAAACACATCCAGGAATTGCCGATGGTGATATGGTAAAATCCACCCAGTGGCCAATTTCCCGACTATAGAAACGTTCCTTGAATTCTCTTTGCTCCGTTAAACAATTATAGCAATAGGTTAACCAGGTCTGATCCGAATTCTTAATGGTTTTTAAGAAACTATTTCCAATCAGCTCTGCGGCAGAATAACCCACCAGTTCGCAGTAGCGCTGATTCACCGTCACATACTGGGCATCCACGGCCCTGGTACCTTCATTATTTAATACAATCCGATAGATGGCAAATGCCACTGGAACATCGGATAAAATCTGCATCTCCTGCTCCTTGGAAGAAGTGGTGGAGGCAAAGAATTTCTTCTCCTTTAAGAGGCGATCCGCAGTACCCTTCTTGGAATTTTGCTCCAGGAGACGCTTTTCCAAAAGATCCGTAATACTGTCATAATCATCCCCTTCTGAAGCAAATACCACCGCTGCTCCAATAATGAGATGACAACTAAATCCATCCACTTCCGTAATTTCCTGGAAATCCCTATAAATATCACGATACCGTTCCAAAATATAGTTCTGATCCGATGATTTCATATAGATAACGAATTTACCACCACTTAAGCGTCCTGCCACCGTAAAGATACTCATATAACGGCGAATAATATCAGAACAGATTCGAAGCAGATTATTTCCTACACTCATTCCATAGATGCCATAAATTTGCTCAAAATTCATAACATCCACGCAGATAATACCAAAATCTTCCTTCTTTAACTGATAATTTTCTGCTAACTTTAAGCCACAGTCATAGAGATAATGGGAATTTAACAGGCCCGTAACACTATCCTTAACCACCGCATCCCGAAAGATCGGCTTCATATCCGCAATATCCTCTGCATCCTGGAAATATCCCAAAAGTCCCACAATCTTACCATCCTGGTACACTGGGAATTTATTGGCAATAATCTCATGGGATTTACCATTGATTACATTCTGCAGATGGATATTACGATAGGCTTTGCCATGTTCGATCACATCCCACTCTTCCGCATCATGATCCACCACACCATCAATATTCCAGCCAACTTCCGTATCATCAAGTCCTGCAATCTCGGAAAAACTTTCCATATCATAATAGTCCACAAATGCTTTCGAAGCTCCAATGAACTTCCGATTCGTATCTTTCCAGAAATATTTCATATCCGCATAACGAATCATAGTATCCCAGAGAGCTGCTTTATAGGCATTCAGATCGGACACTTCACTCCCCGTCATACGTTCTTCCCCATGAAGAATATATTGTACCGCCAGTCGATCATCACTATCTGGAAGCAGGGTAATTAAGAAAATTTTCCAATTATAATTTCCATTCTCATCCAATAATCGCACATGTTCCCGAATATAGCCATCTTTCGAAGCCTTCACACGCTTGACCATATCCATAGGATTGGTAAAGGCAAGATACCGCTCATGATCCTCCATAAATACCTTTTCCATACAGTATCTGCGACGAATACTTTCTAAATCGTAGGCCTTCGCTGTTAAGGTATTAATGGTGCCATAACGCATCATCTCTTCAAAATAATCCTCATCTAAATGAAGGATATAGGCCGCATCATGAAGATATCCCTGGGTCTTTAAATAGGCCTCGGCCAAATGATTTCGCTCCGCCGTGGTAACAATATTTAAATCCTCTAAAATCAGACGGTACATCTTCTTATTGCCAAGCCTGGCCACACGAATCAACTCTAATCGCAGAGTCTTGCCATGATCATCATAGGTAATAGTGCTTTCCACTCCCGTCATATCCGCCTGCTGTACAAATCTGCGATACATCTTATGAATCGGATTATCCTTATGATTTAACTCCTGTTCGCACTCCGCAATAGTAGAAATATTCATGGAATGAAGAAGCGCCATATATTTCTGATTCATGTAGAAGATCTTAAAGGCATCCCCATCATCTTCTAAGAGACAGTATGGTCTTGCAGTATCAATAAATACCTTGGCAATGGTGGAATAATAGAGACGATTTTTCGACTCTTCAAATCGAAGATTGGAGCGAAGCATCACATCCTCCAGAGGGGAAGGCTTTCCAAAATAAAATCCCTGAATCATCTCACAGCCAATATCCCGTAAAAACTGGAACTGTTCCTCGGTCTCCACGCCCTCAGCCAGGGTCTTAATTCCGATACTTTTAGCCATCTGTACCGTATGCTTGACAATATTTTTCGCCCGTTCTGTAAAGGAGGAGATAAAGACCATATCAATCTTAATTTCATCAAAATTAAAATCTTTTAAAAGATTTAAGGAAGAATAACCACTTCCAAAATCATCCATCCATACCTGATATCCCGCTTCATGGAAACTATCCGTCACTTCCTTAATCTTCTGGGTATCCTCCATAAATACGGATTCGGTAATCTCCACACGCAACAATTCCCTTGGGATTTCATATTGGTGGGCAATCTTTTCCACCTCAGCAAATGGATCACAGAGAATAAAATCCAATCGGGATAAATTAAAGGATACTGGGACAACATTCTGTCCCTCATCTAAGGCGTTTCGCATCATGCGACAGAGTACCCGTACCACATACAGATCCAGGCGATGAATTAAATTCTTCTTTTCAAGTAATGGAACGAATTTTCCCGGAGCAATAAATCCAAGTTCCGGATCGATCCAACGGCTTAAAGCCTCCATACCGCATAACTCCCCTGTAAG
>JAILGS010000088.1 GCA_024696615.1 Lachnospiraceae bacterium | reverse complement strand
ATTCCTGTGGCCAAAGTAGAAGAAGAACTTCCACAGGTACTTTTAGAACTGTTAACGAAAGAAGAAAAGCGCTTGCAACTTGGAACTGCAGCAAGAACCTATGCGTATCAAGAACATTCACCGGAGAAAGTGATGAAGGTGCTAACGGAATTTTTAAATGCTTAAAATACATGAAACGCATGTAACGCATGTAACGCATGAAATACATAAAATACATAGAATCTAAAAAGGTTCAATGGTAGTTTATATACCGCATGAGGAAGGCTTAATAGGGAATATCGAAAGGGATTACGGATGGAAATCAGTAAGAGTAGGAAAATTGCATATTGGTGCTTACTTCTCTCCCTTGTATTAGCTAGCTTCATTCGGTATGGGTATGATCAAAAGATAAAGCAGGAGAAGATTGAGGCTCTTGGCCTTACGAATTTTAATCTTGCCACATGGGACCCCCAGGTGATGGAAGTAAGAGAATTCTGTGATGATCTTTACGCCATCGAAGGAAGTGGCGAGAATGCCTTCTCCTGGGTAGGAAATCACATGGATGTGGATCTGGCTTATCAGGAAGGAGCAAGCAAATTAGTGATCCGTGGAAACTTCATCATGGAGTATTTTAAGGAGCAGGGAACGGACAGTGTTCGTATGATCATTCTCGTGAATGGAAAGCCTGTCTCTTGGCGAAAGTACACAGAGACTACTCCTACGGAAGATACGATTGAATTAACGAACATTCCTCACTATGAGGAAGGATTACATGTCCAGATGTTAGTCACAGATCAGTTTCAATTAAGCAGACTGGCTATTTCTGCAGATAATCGAAAGATGTCCTGGCAGTTTAAGAGCATGATACAGGAGTAATTATGGTTTATATCTATGAATCCATCTACAATTTATGCGAACGGGTGATGGCTCCTGTCAATCGCTTCCTTGGTCGAACCAGTCGAATTGCGATTATGGTAGTAGCCATGCTTGGATGCTTTGAGTATCTTCTCTATAGTAGTCTTGGTTATGATTATGCCGGAATGATGGCTTGGACTGTGGTGCTTCTTCTAATCTGCGCTATGATGCTTATGGAAGATGCCAAAGATTCCCTAACTAGTAAAGAGGCAGCAGCTCATCTGCAACATTCCTTAGGATTTCAATTATACCTCCTATGTTCCATCGTCTGGATTATTATGGATGTCATCCTGCCTAAGGAAACTTATGGTGTGGGCTGGGTGAATTTATTAATCGCCTTTTTAGGATATGTACTTACCAGAACACAGAATCAGAAGATGATCTTGTATGCCCTTCGCATCAGTATGGGCCTTGCCTCCGTTATATGCGTCATACGATGTATCTTTGTTCATAGTTCTCCTCTGTATTATGAGGGGAATTCCGGAAGTTATCGATATATGGGATTTTTATCCCATTGGAATCAACATGCCATGCTTACGGTAACCTTATTAAGCATTAGTTTTTCTCTGGTGGTCTTGTTCATCAATCGAAATATGCTGGGATATCTAGTATCCCTTGCCCTAAGTTCTGCCCTGTGTTTTTTAACGAATGCGGCAGGAACCAGGTCCAGCCAGGCGTATATTTTAGTCTGCTGGACACTGATTTTATTCTATGTATTATATCGCAGTAAGACATTACCAAAGCGGATATTACATCTCCTTCTTCTCCTGGTGGTTGTACCACTTGCATGGTATGGAACCTGGGCCGGAGTCAATCACTTCCAGTATGAGGATGGGGATCAGTTAAAACTCGTAGAAGAGGGAATGCTTCCTTCTTATGACGTCCTTGCAAATGAAGTATCTGCCCACAGTCCTTCCGCCCATCATATGGAAGAGGCGGTGACTTCTTCGTTGGAACCTGCAACAACTTCTTCGTTGGAACCTGCAACAACTTCTCCGATGGAATCTGCAGCAGTTACGGAAGTAACGGAGGCGAGAGGAGAAAATGCTGGCGAAGTTTCAGATAATGGCTCCGAAGCCGGAGCCGAAGAGGAATCCAAGATCCCCTCTTGGCTTCCAGATCGCATTGCTAAGCTATTATATGATGAGCAGGGAAATATTGATTGGAATCGCTTCTTTACCAATCGAATCGAAATCTGGAAAGCATATACGGGAGCATTTAACTGGATCGGACATCCCGCCTATGGGTATGAACTGTGGGGGGAAATATATCCAGCCCACAATCTCTGGATCGGTATGATCTATCGGTATGGATGGATTGGTGGAATCCTCTTCGTTCTCACTTCCGTGATTTTATTAGTGAAAAATCTCTGGAAGGGAAGAAGAATTGCTCCGGATCTATTAATGATCACCCTGGCGTATTGGTCTATGTCCATTATGGATACCATGGAAGAGCGAGTATTTTGGCAGTTCTTGTGGATTATGTATTATCTGGTTACGATGGTTACCATTAGTAAGGTAGGATCGAAGGAGGAAGTAGGAGATGAACATCAAACTTCTAGTGGCAACCCATAAGTCCTATTGGATGCCGACAGAGAAGATGTATCAACCGTTGCAAGTAGGAGCAGCAGGGAAAGAAACGATTCCAGGATGTATCCGAGATGATGAAGGTGAAAATATTAGTGCCAAAAATCCTAATTACTGTGAGTTAACAGGATTATATTGGGCTTTTAAAAATCTTTCAAAAGATGTAGAATATGTTGGTTTGTGTCATTATCGCAGACATTTTAAAGGCAAAGGAAAGCATGAAATT
>JAILGS010000089.1 GCA_024696615.1 Lachnospiraceae bacterium | reverse complement strand
TGACAAACTATACTCAGTCGGGGTACAAGCTCCGACTGAGTTAAACGCTCCGCGAGGATGCGCACGGATTCGGACAGGAATTTGTCTGCTGAAGCAGACCCGAATCCGGCGCGCAAGACTCGCGAGCGAGTCTTGACATTTCCACAGCGAAAAATTGGAAGCCAAAAATCCCCTTCTCCCCCACAAATCAATGGAATTTTCCCACTTTTCATGATATGATAAAAGTTGTGCGCATGCGCAAGTAAATCCAATGGGTGAGTGATATGTCGACATTTTATGAAGAAGTTCTCTCCATCCTTCGGGAAGATTCCCGATTTTTTTCTACGGATGGAGTTTTATTAAAAAATACTTTATATGAAGCAGCCATGCAGATGGATCCACAATTAATCCGCCTGCTCTATTCCCATGAAGTGACAAGAAAGCGTTTCTTTGTCCGCGTGGAGGCTGGCAATGGATTAGAAGCCATGTCCGTCTTTGACAATGTGGGATTTGGCTGGATGGTCAATAACCGGGAATTCTTTCCCGACTCCTATACCCGGTATAAAAACCGCATTGGTCTTACCAATCGTACCACCGGGGATTTCCTCTCCAATACCAATGACGTGGAACTAGTCTTTCCCTATAAGGATTGCATCCTGGAAGGAGGACAGACCAAGGAAGAGGAAAAGCGACAGGAGATCTTCTACAATGCTACTTTGGCACCGGATGAAGTGGACCGTCTCCTTGCACCCAAGGTATTTACCAATACCATTCGGGTCTGTGGGGACCACACCGCTCCTGTGGATACCATTGGAGAGGAGGATAATCTCTTAATTAAGGGAAATAATCTTCTTACCCTGGCTTCCATTAAAAAGCATTATGAAAAGAAAGTACGCATGGCTTATTGGGATGTTCCCTATAATACAGGAGCCGATAGTTTCGGTTACAACGACCGCTTTACCAAAAGTACCTGGCTGGTATTTATTAAAAATCGTGTGGAACAGCTCCTTCCCATGTTACGGAAGGATGGAGTATTGTTAATTCACTGCTCCTTCCATCAATATGCCCATGTGAAAGTCCTCTTAGATGAACTGGTGGGCAATTACATCATGACCTTCCACGTATTAGCAAGGCATCCGGAACGGACCTTAACCAGTGATAAGGAATTCAATGATGTAGTGGAATATGTATTAGTTTATGCTAAGGACCCTTCCTTTAAGATGCCTAAAAAGCGGGAAGAAAAGCATATCGAAGATTATCAATGGATGGTGAAGGAAGAAACCAAGGGTCATTCCATTACCATTAATGGCACCAAGGCCAGATATTTTCTTCCAGATGAATATGAACTGATCAAAACCACTCCTTCCAAGGAGAATTTTAAAATCATGACCATCCGAGGCTCCATTAAGGAGAAAGTGTCCTCGGGACGTTTTTATGTGAAACACTTAGCTCCCCTGGAGGGAAAATATCCACCAAAGACCTTATTTAAAGTGGATGGAATCGGGGATGATATGTACGATTATCGTTACTTCTATCTCACTCCCCATGGCAAAAAGAATGGTGCCTACCTACAGGGAATGCCCCTTTCTTCCAGCGTAACCGAAAAGCCCTATGCCAATTTCATTGACTGCATTCAGGACTACAATACGGTCAATACCCAGGGAACCGTGGAATTTCGTAATGGTAAGAAACCGGAAGAACTTTTGGCCTTCTTTATGAACATATTCACAGACGAAGGAGATCTGGTTTTAGACGCATTTGCAGGATCGGGTACTACCGCTGCAGTGGCCTTAAAACTCGGCCGCCGCTTCATTCTCTGTGAGCAAATGGATTATGTATGGAACGTTACCGCAAGCCGCATCAGGGATGTGATCGAAGGACGGGAACCGGAATTATTAAAAGAATATGACTATGCCGGGGGCGGAAGTTTTATCTATACGGAACTGATGCAGTCCAATGAACGTTTTGTGGATGCCATTCGCACCGCAAAGAAGGGGGACCTTCCGGGAATTTGGGAAGAGATGCTTGCCACCGGATTTATTAGTTGTAAGGTGAATCCTGCGGGGATTCGCCCAGAGTCCAAGGAATTTCAGGCACTTTCTGTTTCAGAACAAAAGCGCATTCTAATGGATTTATTGGATCTTAATCAGCTCTATGTCAACTACTGCGACATGGAGGATGAAAGTTTTGGGGTCTCCTTAGAAGACAGGGAACGAAATCGAAATTTTTATAAATAACACCAAAGAAGGATGAACTAGTGAAAGCAAAGCATACATCGAAAAATCTTTATCAGATTCTGGATGAACTAAGAAGGCAGGGAGAGATTCTCCCCCTGCCTTCTTATATTGCGCCCAATCTCAATCCCGATTTTTGCCTTCGTCCCTACCAGGCAGAGGCCATCGAGAATTTTGTCACCTATTATGAGAGTCGCGTCCTTCGTAAGAACCCAAGTCAGACCTTGTTTCACATGGCAACGGGAAGTGGAAAGACCTTAATTATGGCAAGTCTCATCCTTTACCTCTATCAAAAAGGGTATCGGAATTTCCTCTTTTTTGTAAATCTTTCCAATATTGTGAAAAAAACCAGGGAGAATTTCTTAAATGCCACTTCTTCCAAATACTTATTTGCTTCCACCATTACCATGAATGGGGAAGTAATTCCTATAAAAGAGGTGGAGAATTTCCAGTATGCGGACGATACCGCCATTAATCTTTGCTTTACCACCACCCAGGGACTCCATCAGGCCCTGTGGTTTCCGGGGGAAAATGCCCTTTCCATGGAGGATTTTAAAGACGGTGCCACTGTCCTCATCTCCGATGAGGCCCATCATCTCAATCAGGAAACCGTCGCTGGGAATACGGCGAAGATGACCCAGCAAGAAGAAAGCTCCTACCATAGTTGGGAGTCCACGGTACGGAAGATCTTTGAGAGCAATCCGGAGAATGTCCTCTTAGAATTTACCGCCACTTGCGACCTGGCCAATCCCTACATTCGCGCAGCCTATGCGGATAAGATCATTATGGATTATCCTCTCCAGCGCTTCCGCGCCGACCGCTACTCCAAGGAAATCAAGACCCTGCGAAGCGATATTCCGCTCCTTGAGCGGGAACTCCAGGCCATTATCCTTAGTCAGTACCGTTTAAAGGTCTTTGAAGAACACCGGATTTCCATGAAACCCGTGGTACTCATGAAAGCCTCCCGCATCCTTGAAAGTATTCAGTGCAAGGATGACTTTCTGCAAATGATTCATCAGCTGAAAGGTAGCGACATCCGCCATATTGCTAATTACGCACAGAGTGGAATTATGGCGGAAGCATTTGCATATTTCTACTCCCATGATATTTCCTATGAGGAACTGGCATTAGAATTAAAGGAAGCTTTTGATGAATCCCATGTGCTTTGCGCCAATGACGAGTCGGAGGCGGAAGAAAGCCAGATTTTATTAAATTCCTTAGAAGACCGCTCCAATCCTTACCGCGTGATTTTTGAAGTTCGAAAATTAGATGAGGGTTGGGATGTATTAAATCTTTTTGATATTGTGCGCCTCTATGAAACCAAGGCCAGTGCGGGAAAGAAGCCTTCCCGCTCCACCGTTTCCGAGGCACAGTTAATTGGACGTGGAGCAAGATATTGCCCATTTACCCTAGATCCAACTCTCTATCAGGCGCCACCCCTGCCTTTTTCCACCACCTTCGACCAGGGGCTCGATCCGGGCTTTGAAGATGCCTTGGATCAGGACTTTGAAGGAAGGTTTGATGACGGCTTTGGAGGCGGCTTTGATCAGGATTTTGGTGGTGGGGATGACTTAATTCGTGTGGTTTCTGCCCCTTCCCCACAGGTGGGATATGGAGCTTTCCTAGAGGAGTTTTCCGGCCTGGAAAAATACCGCAGGAAATTCGATGATGATATTGAAAATCCACTTCGGGTATGCGAAGAACTCTATTACCACTGTCAGAATAACTCCCGCTATATTGAGGAGTTAAAGACGGCCTTAAAGGATATCGGTATTGAGCTAGAGCATGTGGCTCATTGCACCACCCATAGAAAGAAGGCATTCTTAGAAAGTAATACCTATACTAAGGGATATCTTTTTACCAATGAAAAGCGCTTCATTAACCGGGAAGAAGTGCGGGGGCTGTTGCCATCCCTTCGCCATAAAATCTATCCAATGCAGATTCATCTTGGAAAGAGTCAGGAAGATACGGTCTTTCAGGAGGCGGCTTCCCAGATGAAGCGGCCAAAGAGTCAGGTCCATACGATTACATTTGCTCAAGTGGCAGAATATAACTATGCCATCGTGCAGCGGGCCCTGTGTCAGTATGGGCAATATCGGTTTGACCGGTTAAAAAAGATCTTCCCCCATCTCTCTTCCACCCGGGAATTTATTCAAAGTTCCGAGTATCTTGGGGGGATTCGCATGCGGATCACCACCCTGGATGAGGAATTGTTACCAGAAACGCTTTCGATTGCCTGCAATCAGGTGCTTTTTGATCTCACCTCCCAGCTGATGCGCATGGAAGAGCAATATGAGGGCAGCACGGAATTTTATCCACGGCCAATGCGGGAAGTATTTCAGGATAAAACCTGTCATTACACCGCTCCTAGCGGATATGGCTTGGGCATTTCCCAAAATGATCCGGCGGTGCCAAAGGATCTGCGCCTGGATCTTTCCAAGGAGGATTGGTACGCCTTCGATGATAATTATGGAACCAGCGAGGAGAAGGCATTTGTTGCCGCGTTTAAGTCCTATGTGCCTTACTTTAAGGAACGTTTTAAAGAGGTCTTTTTAATTCGAAATGAGCGGCAATTCCACCTCTATTCCTTTGCCGGCGGAGAACGGTTTGAGCCGGATTATGTACTGAGTCTTCGTGGGCTTGTGGGAGAAGAGGAGGATTCGGTTCATCTTCTCATCTTTATTGAGCCGAAGGGAAAGCATTTATTGCACTTGGACTCCTGGAAGGAGAATTTCTTACTTTCCTTAGAAGAAGAGGCAATCCCTCTTGAACAGGAGGAGGATGTGAAAGTATATCTTGCGGGAATGCATTTCTTTAATACTTCCGAACGTTTCGTTGATTTTAAGGAAGATTTGGACCGCATTCTTGCTACTTTATAAGACGGTTAATGCCAGGCATCCGAACACATTATGAAAAAAAGAGCTTCCGCCCCAGGGATTTCCCAGGGGTGAAAGCTCTTTTTCCTGTACTTATATTTCAGGTACCTGTATTTTAAGAGATTTCTCTTACTTTTCAATTCCGCAGAACTTATAGTCCTTGCCTTCGATAGCGGCCTGAATGGTCTCATCAGCTACTTCCTTGGATAAGGTTAAGATAGCCGTTCCACTTTCATGGGAAACCACTGCTTCATCCACACCATCAATTGCTTCTAATGCGGTCTTCACAGCCTTCTCGCAGTGCATGCACATCATGCCTTCAATCTTTACGGTCTCCTTCATTTCCTGGTCTCCTTTCTTAAGATTTATTCCTTGGGAGTTTTCCTCTGCCTCCTTGTTTTCCTGCTCCATTCCTTCCAGAACAGATCCCTTTTTACGGATCTTTCGATCCCGGCTTGCATCATGAAGTCGGAATAAATTCAGACGTAGTGCATTCATACACACCGTAAAGGAAGATATGGACATGGCGGCAGCACCCCACATCGGATTCATTTGGATGGAAGAATATAAACCCGCAGCCATGGGAATTAAGATGATGTTATAGGCAAAGGCCCAGAACAAATTCTCATGGATATTGCGAAGAGTCGCTCTGGATAGACGAATGGCAGCAGCCACATCCGTGAGTTTCGAATTCATCAACACCACATCCGCGGAGTCAATGGCAACATCCGTTCCTGCACCAATGGCAATTCCAATGTCCGCCCGCTTTAAGGCCGGCGCATCATTGATTCCATCCCCCACCATGGCCACAAAGCCACGTTCTTTCAGGGAACGGATCACTGCTTCTTTTCCATCCGGAAGAACCCCTGCAATCACGCGGTCCACCCCGGCTTCTATTCCAATCGCTTTGGCACTACGTTCATTATCCCCAGTTAACATCACCACTTCGATGCCCTGGTTCTTTAATTCCTGTATTGCCTGCGAAGAATCCTCTTTCATTACATCGGCAACTGCGATCATACCAAGAAGTTGCCCGTCTTTGGCAAAAAATAATGGTGTCTTGCCATCTTCAGAACAGGTTTTAGCAGCTTCCTCCAAGTCCTGAGAAATGGAGGCAATCCCCTCCATAAAGCTTTGGGAACCGCCAATCACCAAAGCTTCGCCAATCCTTCCTCGAAGTCCATGTCCCGGTAATACCTGAAAATCACTCACGAGATGACAGGAGGTATCCACAAAACCTTTTTCGATTCCATAATTCACCACGGCTTTCGCTAAAGGATGTTCGGAGCGTTCTTCTAAGATGACTGAAAGACGCATTAGTTCCTCCAAAGAAACCCCCTTAGCAGGATACACATCCGTTACTTCCGGCTTTCCTGCAGTAATGGTTCCCGTCTTATCTAAAGCAATAATCTGGACTCTTCCGGTATTTTCCAGACTTTCCGAAGTCTTAAATAAGATGCCATGTCTTGCACCAAGTCCATTGCCCACCATAATGGCCACTGGAGTTGCAAGACCCAGAGCACATGGACAGGAAATCACTAAAACTGCAATGGCACGCTCTAGGGCGTAAGCCACATCCCTTCCAAGAAGTAGCCATACCACTGCCACCACTGCGGCGATTCCAATCACCGCTGGAACAAATACTGCTGCCACACGATCGGCAATTCTGGCAATAGGCGCCTTGGTAGCCGCCGCATCACTCACCATATGAATAATCTGAGCAAATGTGGTATCTTCCCCCACTCTGGTAGCCTTGGCCGTAATCACACCGGTGACATTCATGGTAGCGGCACTAACCAAGTCCCCGACTGCCTTATCCACAGGAATGGACTCCCCGGTTAATGCAGCTTCATCCACCGTGGTCATACCCTCAACCACTTGACCATCCACAGGAATGGCTTCTCCCGGTTTTACTAAAAACAGATCTCCAAGCTTCACTTCCTCAATGGAAACTTCCACTTCTTCTCCCTCCCGCACCACAACGGCACGCTTTGGAGCAAGACGCATCAGATTCTTTAGGGCATCCGTGGTTCTTCCCTTGGAGATGGCCTCCAGCGTTTTTCCCACGGTAATGAGGGCCGGAATCATGGCGGCGGACTCAAAATACAACTGGGTATGATATAGTTCCATCAAAGCCTCGTTACTACCTCCGTGGGTGATTACAAGGCTCATCTTATATAACACCACCACGGACCACAGCCAGGAAATCGAAGATCCAAGCGCCACTAAAGTGTCCATATTAGGCGCTTTCTGCTTCACACTCCGATATCCGGAGATAAAGAAGGCACGGTTAATAAACATCACAATGGTGGCAAGAAATAACTGCGTTAGTCCAAGTCCTAAGTAATTGTGGTCCAATACTGCGATCATTGGCAAATGTAACATATGATATCCCATGGTTAGATACATTAATATGAGTAACCATCCAAGGGACCAGAAAAGACGACGCAATAATTTCGGACTCTCATGGTCTTTTAAAGCCTCTTCTTCCAGGGCAAGCTTTTCATTTAAGGAAAGTTCCCCAGCTTCTTTTGCTGCACCTTCTGTATTTCCAGAACCCTTTTCACTGGCACCGTACCCTGCCTGTTCCACGGCTTTCATAATGGCCGAAGCATCAGCACTTCCTTCCACGGACATGGAATTGGTAAGAAGGGAAACACTTACTTCATCCACTCCCGGAACGCTTTTTACTGCCTTTTCCACATGTACCTGGCATGCTGCACAACTCATCCCGGTCACGACAAATTGTTTCATAAACTCCTACTTCCTTTCTCTTCGAAAGCCTTCCAGCCTATTTCATTAATTTCTGTAATACATTACATAATTCCTCAATGGACTCATCCTTCCCTGCTTGAATGTCCGAAGCCACACAGCTTCGAATATGACAGGCAAGAAGCTCTTTATTAAAGGAATTTAACGCACTGGTAATGGCAGAGACCTGCATGAGAATATCCGGACAATACCGGTCATCCTCCACCATTTTTTCCACCCCGCGAATCTGACCTTCAATCTTTTTTAACCGAACAAGGAGCGCTTTTTCCTGTTCTTCGCTTCGTTTCTTATGTCGATTACTACAGTTAGGACAGGAAGCAACTTTTTCTTCCTCTTTACTTACAATCGCATCCAATTCTTTCATGTTCTGACCTTCTTTCTCCATGATCCCATAGAGTTTTATACCCCCTAGGGGTATCCACGTACAAGGATTACTATATACCCCTGGGGGGTATCTGTCAAGAACATCCCCAATAAAAAATCCCCCCACCTATGTGGGAGGATTCTCTTACTGTTTCTCACAATAAGCCTTTAATTCTTTTCGAAGATATTCATAGCGGGCTAATTTTTCTTCCTTCATAAAATGTACCGTCCGCAGCTGCTTGGGATTTTCCGGTCCATAGGAAAGCTTCTCATCTCCGAACTGTTCACTGGTAAGATCAAAGGTGCATCCCTTGATCACATTGTAGCAATGATAATTTCCACCGGCCCGAAGCACTCCATAGACTTCGCCCCCAAAGATATCCTGTACTAAGAATGCAGTAATGGAGCACTGCCCCAAAGTCTTATTCTCCGGTGTCCAACGATCCCTCATTCTTGGTGCACAGGTATCGGCACACCAGATGGTGGAGAGAATATCATATAACTGCTGTGGGGTTTCGATTCCCGGATATTCATCACTTTCCGGTGGTACTAATGCCACTTCCCAACCATAGAACTGATACTTTTTTTCTTGACTTAATTTACTCATAATCCTACCTCTGCTCTTCCTCTCGTAGTATTCCCCGGAAAAATTCACCCTAACTTAGATATTTTACCATATTCTCGGGCAGATGGCACAGAAAGATGGCAAAAAGTTTGAGACAACTATCCTATCATGCCCCTTACAATTTTTATGTTTTGTATTGAAAAAAATACAAAACGGTGTATAATTTTCACTATAAGTGGAGCTTTTATACGCGCCGAAAGGGGGAACTGCAATGAATATTTTTTACGGAATGAGTGCTTCAGGCAATATAGAGGAAGCATTGCGAGGATTAAACACACCAAAATTAATCATTCTGATGACCACCAATGATAATTTTGAAAAACATGTTGCCAAAGTAGAGGAAAAATTCCCTAAAGTTCCAAGTATTGGCTGCATTGCCATGGGCTATAGCAAGAACGTGGTAGAAAAAGGTGTAGCCATTGTTGCTTTTTGCGACTCCGTTACTGTTGCCGCGAATATCTTAGAGAATGTTTCCAAGATGCCTGCCCGACATATTGAACGACTCGAAAAGGACCTTCATACCGTGAATCCTGGTCGTGACAATACCGCCATTATTGATTTTTGTTCCGGTAATGATGCCTGCGTACTGACTTCCATTAGTCCACTGTGCAAGCGTTATGGCATTCAGTTAATGGGTGCAACGGGAGACCAGGGAAAGGTTTCTTGTAATGGTAAGATTTACCCGGATGGCATGGCCTATGCAGTCATTAAAAATAATACGGGACGGGTTAAGACCTATAAAGAGAATATCTACGTTCCGATGGAAGGTATTCGACTGATTGCTTCCAAGACGGACCGTGAGAAGTATTATATGGGCGAATTAAATGGCCAGAGTGCTAAGCAGGTCTATATGAAGCTTTTAAATATCCAGGAAAAGGATATTGGTACCCAGACCTTCAAGAATCCATTTGGTAAGATGATTGGAGATGACATCTGTATTATCTCCATCAAGGAAGTAGTGGGAAATGGTCTTGCTTGTTATCGTCAGGTCAATGACTCCGATATTCTCACCCTCTTAGAGGCAAGGGATATCAATGAAATTGCACAACAGACCATGGATAAGATCCGGGCTGACTTTAATCACATCTCCGGTGTATTCTCAGTTAACTGTGCATTCCGTTATATTATGTTCACGGAAAATGGTCGACTGAATGAATATTTGCAGAAGATGAGTACTCTTGGTACCCATTGTGGTTTGGTTGGATATGGCGAACATTATAATAATCAGTTTGTTAATCAGACCATGACCTGTGTTGTATTTGAATAAGTTCGAAAGGTGAAATTACTTCTTTCAAGAGATGGAGGCTAGTTATGTTAGGAATAAATAAAAAGAAAAAAACAGAAGGTGTAGCTGCACCAGTGGAGACCAAAGCACCCGTGGACCACACCGCAGAGAAAGTCCATTCCGTAAAATATCTCACCGAAGCCATTAAAGATTGTCATAACAATCTGATTCATAATGAAGTTGCTTCCCTGACGGAACTGCATGAAGTAGAACTTGCATTTGATGCAGTCATGACGGACAATGCAGAATTAAAGGAACGAGTTACGGAATTCCAGGAAGTATTTGATAAGGTGAATGCTTCTGCTTCCAAATATGCGGATGTTCGAGAAGATATTGTTGCCAGTGTTCGTACCGCCCAGGATAAAGTACAGGAATTAAAAGATAGTTCCGCCATTGTTCAGGACAGTTTCTCGGACATGCAGGAAGGATTCGATAATTTCAAAGGATCCGTGGATGATATCTCCACCTACATGAAACAGATTATTAAGATTGCTTCCCAGACCAATATCCTTGCATTAAATGCTTCCATCGAGGCTGCCAGAGCAGGAGAAGCAGGTCGTGGATTTGCAGTGGTTGCAGATGAAGTTCGAAAATTAGCAGAACAGATTCGAGTCCTCATTAATCATGTGGACGATTCCTTGGTCAATGTGGCTAACGAAACGGATAAGCTTTCCATATCCATTAATCAATCCATGGAAGCCATGAATACCAGTATAGCCGGTGTGGATGCCACTTATGCAACATTTGATGATATTATTCGCTCCGCGAACGGTTCCGATGCAGTGCAGGCAGAAATTTCCGAAGCCTCCCACGCTGCAGCAAGTGAACTTAGTTCCTTAAGCAATAATTTTGATCAGGTAACCAACGAATATGATACATTAATGCGTCATATTCATAATGCTAACGACCTTGGTACTACCAAGAGTGGCATGTTCGAGGATATGACGAATCTCTTAGATCAGGTGATGCCAATCCTCAATGATAAATCATAATGTTAATACGGGAAGGGGTTCCCCATAATTCCACGAATTTTTCTTCCTTTCTTCGTGGAGACTTGTCAGAATAAAAAAGAGCAGGAGAAATTTTCCTGCTCTTTTTTATGTGGAAAACCACTTTGAAATCCAATGAAAAATCTATTTCGAGATTCCTTTAAAGAATATACATATCCGGTCTACGATCCCGGAACAGTCCCCAACTATAGCGAAGATCCCGGTCCGCATCCAGATCACTTTCAGCAATCACAAAGCCCTCCACATCCCGGTCCAGAGAATCCACAAGTTCGCCCGTTGCATCCGTAATAAAGGAAGAACCATAGAAATTTAACGAAGACTTCTGTCCACCATTTTCTTCTGAAGGTTCCACCATTTCTAAACCAATGCGATTGGCTGCAACCACTGGCATCACATTGCATGCTGCATGTCCCTGCATGCATCGTCTCCAATGAGGCATACTATCCACAGAAAGAATTGGCTCCGAACCAATGGCGGTAGGGTAGAACAGAATTTCTGCTCCAAGCACTGCCATACTTCTTGCACTCTCTGGAAACCACTGATCCCAGCAGATTCCCACGCCAATCTTCGCATACCTGGTATCCCATACCTTAAATCCCGTATTTCCCGGAGTAAAATAAAACTTTTCCTGATAATAATGGTCGTCCGGAATATGGGTCTTACGATACACCCCAAGAACGCTACCATCCGCATCAATCACCGCGACAGAATTATAGAATACATTGCCCTCCCGCTCATAAAAGCTTATGGGAAGTACCACTTGAAGGCGCTTTGCCACTTCCATAAAATGAAGCACCGCTGGATTTTCCATCACCGGTGTAGCATAGGCATAATAATCATAATTGCGTTCCTGACAAAAATATTCCCGCTCAAAAAGTTCCGGTAGCAGAATAATCTGCGCCCCCTCTTTTGCTGCCAGTTCCACAAAGTGCTCCGCCCGCTTGATATTCTCTTTTGGATCCTTCGAACATTGCATCTGAATGCCCGCATATTTCACCTTCCGCATCTTCCATTCCTTTCCATCCAAGCTTTCTTACAACAACGTAAATACGCACGACTCACAAATACTTAAGGCTACTTGCAAGTACTTTCTACGGACCAATCCCTGCTACTTATAGCTTGGAATCTGCTGGGTAATACAATGAATATTGCCACCACCCACAATAATATCCCTGGCAGGAATTGGCACAATCTCCCGCTCCGGGAAGAGTTTTTCCATCTGGGACACCGCCACGGAGTCGTTCTCATCCCCAAACTGTGGCAGAAGGATCGCCCCATTGGCAATATAAAAATTCACATAACTTGCAGCAAGGCGCTCTCCCGCCTCCCGCTCATCCTCCCCCTCTTCGAAGGAAAATCCTGCAAGTTCCTCTTTGGTAATACATACGGGGTTCTTGGGAATCGGAAGCTTATGAACCACCAGGGAACGCCCCTTGGCATCCACCGCACGCTCTAATACCGCAAGATCCGCCTGACTCATAGCATACTGTGGATCACTTTCATCCTCCGTCCAGGCAAGAACCACCTCTCCCGGCTTTACAAAGGCACATACATTATCCACATGCTCATTGGTTTCATCCTGATAAATTCCACTTGGAAGCCAGATTACCACCTCGGCTCCACAATAGGTCTTTAATTTTTCTTCAATCTCTTCTTTGGAAAGTTTCGGATTTCTACCCTCGCTTAACAGACAGGCCTCGGTCACAAGCAAAGTCCCTTCCCCATCCGAATGAATGGAGCCGCCCTCTAACACGAAGGGAGCAGCATCATAGCAGTCCACACCCAGTTCCTTGGCAAATGCTTTCGCAATGGCATCATCCTGTTCCCAGGACGCATATAATCCATCCACCGTACCGCCCCAGGCATTAAAGGACCAGTTAATTCCTCGAAGTCCGCCCTCCGGACCTTTTTTAATCACAAAGGTAGGCCCCACATCCCTTGCCCAGGCATCATCGGATTCCATGGACAGGACTTTCACATAGTCCGGAAGAGCCTTTCTTGCTTCCTCATAGGTATCCTTCGAAGCTAACATATACATCTGTTCCCGAAGACCAATCTCTGTTGCAATCTTAGTAAATACCTTCTTCGCTGCCACACCACCATAGATCCAGGATCCTGGCCGCGTTGGCCAGATCATAAGGCATCCTTCATGGGGTTCAAATTCTCCCGGCATATAATATCCGTCCGCTTTCGGAGTGGATGATAAAATCTGCATGTTAACTTCCTCCAATTTCTGACTGCTAGGAAAGACGCATCTTAAAATCCTCATAACCAAATGCTTTCACAACTTCCACCACACCATCTTCATGTTCTACAAGAATGGATGGAAGTCCAATTCCATTAAAGGTATTATTCTTCACCATGGAATAGATGGCCATATCTTCAAAATAAAGAGCATCCCCCACCTTGATCGGAGTATCGAAGGAATAATCCCCGATAATATCCCCTGCAAGACAGGTATGGGCGGATAATCGATACGTATATGGCTTCTTTCCCGGAAGGTCGCTATTCTTAAGTGGTGGTCGATATGGCATCTCCAGCACATCCGGCATATGACAGGCAGCTGAGGCATCCAAAATCAACGTGGTAATTCCTGCATTCTCCACCAGATCCAACACTTCCGTCTTTAATAATCCTGCATTTAAAGCCACCGCTTCTCCCGGTTCAAGATAGACTTCCACGTCATAGGTCTCTTTCACATGAGAAATCAGGCGAATTAATCGCTCCACATCATAATCCTCTCTGGTAATATGATGACCGCCACCCATATTCACCCACTTCATATGATGAAGCAGGGCACCAAACTTCTCTTCCACAGCCTGTAAGGTGATTTCTAAGGCATCGGAATTTTGTTCACATAAAGTATGAAAATGAATCCCCTGCACACCTTCTAGCACTCCACCCATCAGGGACAGAGCATCATTCTCATCTAAGGATTTTTCTAATGCCCCTTCCCCACCTTCTCCGAGCATAGCTTCCTGTAAGGATTTTAGGGTGATGCCAAGACGGGACCCTGGAGCACAGGGATCGTAGATGGCATGTTCTTCCTGGGTGGAAATCTCCGGATTAATTCGAATTCCATAGGATACTTTCGCCCCATTACACATATCCCGATATCGTGATAGTTGTGCAAGAGAATTAAAGCTCACATGATCCACATAGGTAAGAAGTTCGCCAAATTCCTTCTCCTTATAAGCAGGAGAAAATACATGATTATCCACATGGCGCTCTGGAAATGCCTTCACCATCTCTTCATAGCCAAGTCTTGCTTCATATAAACCACTGGCGGTACATCCACTAAGATAGGACCCAATAAGAGGGTATTCATGGAACATGGAAAAACACTTCTGGGCTAATAAAATCTTGCATCCCGTCCGCTCCTGCACCTGTTTTAGAAGGGAAAGATTCTTTTTAAGCTTCCCCTCTTCCACAATATAGGAGGGAGTTGGAGCCGTGTTCCTGGTATATGTAATTGTAGGTTGCTTCTTGCAAGATTCCATACTGTTTCTCCCTTTTCTTTATTTCCTGGAGGCGTGGTCAAGACTCGCTCGCGAGTCTTCCGCACCGGATTCGGGTCTGCTTCAGCAGACAAATTCCTTTCCGCATCCGTGCGCATCCTTAGTCCACAAGAACTGGATTTTCTTCCACAACCCAAGGAAGACCATATTGATTTAATGCTTCCATATATGGGTCCGGATCAAATTCATCCGTCGTAAATACACCAGGCTTACTCCACTTTCCGGTGGCTACTAACATGGTTCCGATCATGGCTGGAACACCGGTGGTATAGGAGATGGCCTGAGAACCAACTTCCCGGTAGCACTCCTGATGATCACATACATTGTAGATATATAAGGTCTTCTCCTTGCCATCCTTAATACCGGTAAAGATACAACCAATATTGGTCTTACCCACGGTTCTAGGTCCAAGAGAAGCAGGATCAGGAAGTAATGCCTTTAAGAACTGAATTGGCACAATCTCTCTTCCTTCAAATTCAATTGGAGTCGTGGAAAGCATTCCCACATTCTCCAAGCACTTCATATGAGTTAAATAACTCTGTCCAAATGTCATGAAGAAACGGATACGCTTTACATGTGGAATATTGGCAGCCAAAGCCTCAATTTCCTCATGATGTAATAAATACATATCCTTCATGCCAACGCCTTCAAAATTATATTCTCTCTTAATTTCCATGGGCTTTGTTTCCACCCAATGACCATTCTCCCAATAAGAACCAGGAGCGGACACTTCACGAAGATTAATCTCCGGATTAAAATTCGTAGCAAATGGATATCCATGATCTCCACCATTGCAATCTAAGATATCGATGGTATGAATCTCATCAAAATAATGCTTCTGAGCATAGGCAGTAAATACAGAAGTTACACCAGGGTCAAAACCGGTTCCAAGAAGCCCTGTAATTCCTGCTTCCTTAAAGCGCTCACGATAAGCCCACTGCCAGGAATAATCAAAATATGCAGTAAAGCCAAGGCGCTTACAACGTTCCTCATAGGTTGCTCTCCACACAGGATCATCCGTATTTTCACACTCATAATTCGCGGTATCCACATAAGGAACCTTACATGCTAAGCAGGCATCCATAATGGTAAGATCCTGATATGGAAGTGCCACATTTAATACCACATCCGGATGGTAGTCCTTAATTAAGGCAATCAGTTCATCCGTATGATCCGCATCCACTTTCGCGGTAGTAATTTTAGTAGATGTTTTTTTAGAAAGCTCTTCCTTTAATTTATCACATTTGCTTAAGGTACGGCTGGCAATACACAGATCTGTGAACACCTCGCTCACCTGACAAATCTTATGAATTGCTACGCTGGCAACTCCTCCGCAACCAATTACTAATACTCTACTCATTATGATTCCTCCTCTTCTAATAATTCCTCCACGTATTTTGGAAGCATGAAAGCTCCCCGGTGAAGATTGGTTGTATAATACTCGGTGGGAATCTTTCTTTGATTCCACGCCTCTTCTTTAAAATCCAATAGTGGGTGATATTTCTTGGACGCAAATCCGAACAGCCAGTATCCACTAGGACTGGTAGGAATATGGGCCTGATACACACGACTGATTGGGAAGGTATGATATACTTTGCGATGCATATTTCTGCAGGCTTCCTCATCCTCGTCATAGAATGGGCTACCATGCTGATATACCAACACTCCATCGCTCTTTAGGGCCTTATAGCAACTACCGTAAAATTCCCTGGTAAAGAAGCCTTCGGATGCACCGAACGGATCCGTAGCATCATTAATAATGAGATCATACACATCCTTCTGATTACGTAAAAACCGCAGGGCATCCACATTATACATATGAACCCGTGGGTCCTCCAAGCCCTTCGCGGTCTCTGGAAAATATTCCTTGCAGACTTCTACGAACATCTCATCCTGCTCCACCACATCGATATTCTCGATGGAATCATAATGCAGAAGTTCCTTGGCTACGCCTCCGTCCCCACCACCGATGATGAGCACATTCTTCACGCAAGGATGCACGGACATGGGCACATGGGCCACCATCTCATTATAGATGAAACAGTCCTGTTCCGAGAAAATCACACTACCATTCAAAGTTAAAAATTTTCCAAATTCCGGCGACTCAAATACATCGATTCGCTGATAATCACTTTGTCCTGAAAATAACTGCTTCTCCACACGAATACCAAATTTTACATGGGGAGAATGAAGTTCTGAAAACCAAAATTCCATCTCACGATCTCCTAGAATTTATTTACACAAGTACATTCAAAGTTTCTAAACTGGCATCTTCCATCCCCTGCATGGAACACCCCTTCTCCATGGAATAGAGAATATAGTCAATAATTTCTGCAGTGACTAATTCTCCCGGCGCAAGGATTGGAATCCCCGGTGGATAGGCCATAACGAATTCTCCGGATACTTTTCCCACACAATCCCGAATCGGAAGTTTTTCTTTCTTCGCATAGAAAGCTTCCTGAGGGGATTTGATCACATTCGGAAGAAGCATATCCCGGTCAATTTCAAACTGTTTCTGATCCTTGGAATAGATTCGACTAATCTCATCCAAAGCTCCCACCAGACGCTCAATATCCTGAATTCGGTCACCGATGGAAATATAAGCCATAATATTACCAATATCACCAAACTCAATCTGAATATCGAATTCATCCCGAAGGATATCATATACTTCGATTCCGTCCAAACCAATATCTCTGGTAAAGACGCATAATTTCGTTACATCAAAATCATACACGGAAGAACCATTCACTAATTCCCGACCATAGGCATAATATCCGCCGATGGAATTAATCTCATTTCTTGCATATTCCGCCCATTCCGTCACTTTCTGGAAGGACTGGCGACCACGAAGGGCCAGATTTCTCCTGGAAATATCCAGACTGGTCATTAACAGGTAGGAGGCGGAAGTTGTCTGAGTAATATTAATAATGGTCTGCACATAATCCGCATTCATCCCATTGCCCGTAAGAAGAATGGAACTTTGCGTTAGGGAACCACCGGACTTATGCATGGAGATGGCCGCCATATCCGCTCCGGCAGCCATGGCATTACATGGCAAATGATCTCCAAAGTATAGATGCGTTCCATGCGCCTCATCTGCTAAAACCTTCAGACCGTGACGATGCACCATCTCTGTAATGCCCCGAATATCCGAACAGATTCCATAATAGGTAGGATTATTAATCAGCACTGCCACCGCTTTAGGATGGGCCAGAATTGCCTCTTCCACCTGTTCTATGGTCATTCCAAGGACGATACCAAGTCTGGCATCAATCTCCGTATTCACATAAACCGGAGTTGCTCCACAGAGGATCAAGGCATTTAACACGCTCTTATGCACATTTCTTGGAACGATGATTTCATCCCCGTGTTTACATACGGAAAGCACCATGTCCTGTACGGCCTGGGTAGTACCCCCCACAATAAAGAAGGCATGTTCTGCGCCAAAAGCATCCGCAGTTAATTCTTCCGCTTCTTTAATAACGGATACGGGATGACTTAAATTATCCAGGGGCTTCATGGAATTCACATCAATTCCCACGCAGCGCTCCCCTAACAGATCAATTAATTCAGGGTTGCCGCGACCTCTCTTATGTCCCGGTACATCAAAAGGGACGATTCTTTTTTTACGAAATCTTTCCATCGCCTCATATAATGGTGCTGAGGCCTGTCTTGTTAAATCCATGGAGTTCTCCTACTTGCAATATATTCCTATAGCTTGTCAAGACTCGCTCGCGAGTCTTGCGCGCACCGTCTATTATTACACGCAAAAAAAGCATGATATCGAAATATCACGCTTTTATCATCATCTTATGACCACTCTAAGAATGTCCTTCCTCCTCATTCTTCCAGACTTCTATCGCACAATTCTGCCATAGAAACTAGGTCGGATTCCATGCATTCGTAAGTGTTTATCTGTTCCTGTCAGAGTTTATCCTAGTAAACCTTCGGTTACCGCTCTTATTGACCGTTTCACAAGATGATATGCTGTTCGCATGATATTCTAATTCATCAACTTATAAAATTTGAGCTTCTAACTCAATCAATAATGTGTGCCCTAGTCACACTTCGGCAAGCGACCCGCCTGTCCGCTAGGCTACCCTGAAAGATCAGGTGGTCTACATAGGGTTCTGACACGAGTATTTCCAATTTCTTGGAAATCCTTTCCAATATGTATCAAACCACGACTCAATATACCTTATTTCCTTCTATTTTGTCAAGGAGAGAATCAAAATCTTAGTTGGTTTTTCCCATGTGGCTATGATAAAATACATTTAGTACAATTCATCAAATGGGGGAGAGGATTTAATTCTTATGAACGAATATCTTGCCAATGCCACCCTGTGTGCATTGGGAATACTTTTAGATTTCATCGTATTTTTTAATTTAAAAACCTACCGAAAGGATCTTTTTACAGAAGATCGTTGTCTTCACATATTTATCATCGCCAATGCCTATGTATGTATTTCCGATTTTTTTGCAGCATTATTACGCCTCTATCCAAGTCCATCGAATTATTGGCTGGTTATGACCAACTATACCTTAAATTATACGGCTTTGACTCTATCCGCCTATATGTGGCTAGTCTATTCCATTCTACGTACTTGGCCGGAAAGACGAATTCACTCCTGGCAGGTATTCCTTAGTTCCCTTCCAGTGACCGTGGTATTTCTTCTGTGTTTATCCTCCCATTGGACTCATTGGATTATTCGGGTGAATCAATTGGGTGTTTATTCAAGAGGGCATTACTATTATATTCCATGGCTCATCGATCCACTGCTTATTATCACTGGATTTCTCCTTCCCTTCCTAAAAAAAGAGAAAGGAAAGCGCTATCGCTTCTTTCCCTTTAAACGAATGTTTTTCGTAGTCTTTTTGGGAGCTCTTTTCCAAAATATTACCGGAAATCTCTGCACCATTGGCGTTAGTATTTCCGTAGCCTTAGTAATCCTTACCCTCTGTTTAAAAGATGAACAGGTATATATTGATACTTTAACGGGAGTCTATAATCGCCAATATATGATGAATTATCTTCGGTCCATGACAGAGCATAATAAGCTCTCCAAAATCTATGCCAGCGGAAAAGTACTGGCTGGCATCGAACTGGATTTGGATCATTTTAAAGAAATCAATGATCAATATGGACATGCCATGGGGGATGCAGCCCTCCAACAGTTTGGTAGTATTCTAAGGGAAGTGGCAGGACAGGATGGAATCCCCGTCCGTACCGGTGGGGACGAATTCATGCTCCTATTCCATAGCTATACCCCAGGTGAAGTGGATCAACACATCCAACTGATCCGGACGAAATTACAGGAATTTAATGAAAAGCATACCACACCGTATCAATTACAAAGTTCTTGCGGCGTGGCCTACTATACCAACGAACATGATCAGGTGGAGCAAGATATTGATGCCTTATTACAGCGCATGGACCATGCCATATATCAGGAAAAGGTACGCCACCATGCTTCTCTCAATTCCACCCCAAGAAATTCTATCAACTAAAAAATCCTACCCTATAAGTTTAACATAAAAAGGCATGATAACATATGTTATCATGCCTTTTACGATGCTCGATAATTCGTTTTCCAATTTTCCTATCGCTTTAATTCGAAATGATCCACCATTTCCTTTAAGGATTCTGCATGTTCACTCATCTCATAACTTAATGCTAAGGACTCTTCGGAAGTAGCTGCATTATTACGTCCGTCCTCTGCAATCTGACCGATATTGACGGACAGATCCTGTACGGAATGAGCCTGGGAAGTAGATGCACCAGCAATCTGTTTTACCTGATCTCGAATGCCTTCCACCTGCTTTACCATAGTATTTAATTCTTCCGCCGTAGCATTGGCTACCCGAATACCTTCCTTCACATTGCGAAGGGATTCATCAATAAGTCCTGCAGTACTCTGTGCGGCCTGAACAGTCTGACCTGCAAGCTGGGATACTTCGGAAGCAACTACCGCAAATCCCTTACCAGCTTCTCCTGCTCTTGCAGCTTCAATCGAAGCATTTAAGGAAAGAAGATTGGTCTGATCTGCGATATTATTGATGGTATCCAAAATCTGACTGATCTGTTCGGAAGAAGATGAGATGGCATTCATGGCCTGTACTACTTCACCCATCTTCTGGTTACCTGCAATGATGCTATCCACAACTCGATCCACATCACGGGATACATTCTCAGCTTCCGTAGAATTACCGGAAATTTCATCCGTAATGGTATTCACACGCTTAGAAAGTTCATCCACAATATTGGCCTGGTTATTTACTGTATCAGCTAAGTTCTGACCTGCATCCGCAAGTTGTCCGGCACCACCGGATACCATTCCGGAGACTCTTACAATCTGATCCATGGACTCTGAAATCTTCTGGGAGAAACTTTCAATCGCAGTCTGAATGGAAGCAAAATCCCCTTCAAAACTCTCCGAGAAAGAAATATTGAAATTTCCATTGGCCATGGTGGACATGACATCACTGATCTTATCAATATACATGGCTAAGGACTTAATAGCGATACGAAGCTGATTGGCCACATCCCCGATTTCATCCTGCTTCTCATAATCAATACTTACATGAACATTGCCCTTGGCAATCTCTTCTGCCGCATCATTTAAGATGGATAAGCT
>JAILGS010000034.1 GCA_024696615.1 Lachnospiraceae bacterium | reverse complement strand
CTTCGACCGGCAACATGTTTCCGCTTTGCCCCCAAACGCAAAAAAGCGTCCGGGGATTTTTTAAGTTTCTTAACCTCGAACGCACTAAAAAGTGTACTCAGCAGATCCGTTTGTACGCATCCGTATATAACACCTTATATTTTTTAGTTTAAAAAAATATAGGGAGTCCTTAACAGACTCCCTATACCAGAAATAGCTTAAATTCAAGCTTTTACGTTGGCTCAATTAACGTGCCTCGGCAATAGCTGCCTGTGCTGCTGCTAAACGAGCAATTGGTACACGGAATGGGGAGCAGGATACGTAGTCGAGTCCAATCTGATGGCAGAACTCCACGGAGGAAGGATCGCCACCATGCTCACCACAGATACCAATATGAAGGTTTGGATTCACTGGTTTACCAAGCTTAATGGACATTTCCATTAATTTACCAACACCGGTCTGATCCAATCGAGCAAATGGATCACTTTCAAAAATCTTGGTGTCATAGTAAGAACCTAAGAATTTACCCGCATCATCACGGGAGAAACCGAAGGTCATCTGGGTTAAATCATTGGTACCAAAGCAGAAGAATTCAGCTTCCTTCGCGATATCATCCGCTGTCAGACAAGCTCTTGGGATTTCAATCATGGTACCCACTTCATAGGTTAAATTCGTTCCAGATGCTTTGATTTCTGCATCCGCAGTTTCCACTACAATCTTCTTAACGAATTTTAATTCTTTCACTTCGCATACTAATGGGATCATGATTTCCGGCTTCACGGTCCACTCAGGATGCTCTTTTTGTACTTCAATTGCTGCACGGATCACAGCCTTGGTCTGCATCTTTGCAATGGATGGATAGGTTACTGCAAGACGGCAACCACGATGTCCCATCATTGGGTTAAATTCATGTAAGGAATCGCAGATGGCCTTGATTTCAGCAACAGTTTTATTCTTAGCCTTAGCAAGCTTTTCTAAATCCTCTGTTTCCGTAGGAACGAATTCATGTAATGGTGGATCTAAGAAACGAATGGTCACTGGATTTCCTTCCAATGCTTCATAGAGAGCCTTAAAATCACTTTGCTGATAAGGAAGGATCTTATCCAAAGCCACTTCTCTCTCTTCTTCCGTATCGGAACAGATCATTTCACGGAATGCTTCAATACGAACTGGATCGAAGAACATATGCTCCGTACGGCATAAGCCAATTCCTTCGGCTCCAAGTTCCCTTGCCTTCTTCGCATCCTGTGGAGTATCTGCATTGGTACGAACCTTTAAACGACGATACTTATCCGCCCAAGCCATAATTCTTCCAAATTCTCCCACAATCTTAGCATCCACGGTAGGAATTAATCCCTGATAAATCTTACCCGTTGTACCATCAATGGAGATTTCAGAACCTTCTGTGAATTTCACACCTGCTAAGGTAAAGGTCTTATTCTCTTCATCCATTACAATATCGCCACAACCGGATACACAGCATGAACCCATTCCACGGGCAACAACTGCTGCATGGGATGTCATACCACCACGAACGGTTAAGATACCCTGGGCAGCCTTCATACCAGTAATATCCTCTGGAGAAGTTTCTAATCGAACTAAGACAACTTTCTCGCCTCGCGCAGCCCATTCCTGTGCATCATCCGCAGTAAAGACAACTTTACCACAAGCAGCACCAGGAGAAGCGCCAAGTCCCTTACCAAGAGGAGTTGCAGCCTTTAAGGCAGCAGCATCGAATTGTGGATGGAGTAAGGTATCCAGATTTCGTGGATCGATCATAGCCACCGCTTCCTTCTCCGTCTTCATGCCCTCATCCACAAGGTCACAGGCAATCTTAAGTGCAGCCTGCGCAGTTCTCTTACCATTACGACACTGAAGCATGTAAAGTTTCTGATTTTCTACGGTAAATTCCATATCCTGCATATCATGGTAATGCGCTTCCAACAGATCACATACCTTAACAAATTCCTGATATGCTTCAGGGAATTCCTGTTCCATCTGGGCGATTGGCATAGGCGTACGCACACCTGCTACCACATCTTCACCCTGGGCATTCTTTAAAAACTCGCCCATTAACTTCTTCTCACCGGTTGCAGGATCACGGGTAAATGCAACACCGGTACCGGACTCATCATTAAGATTACCAAATACCATTGGCATTACATTCACTGCAGTACCCCAGCTATATGGAATGTCATTATCTCTTCGATACACATTGGCACGAGGATTATCCCAGGAACGGAACACTGCTTCAATTGCAAGTTTTAACTGGGTTTGTGGATCACTTGGGAAGTCCTTACCCAGCTGCTTTTTATATTCTGCCTTGAACTGCTCTGCAAGAGTCTTTAAGTCCGAAGCGGTAAGTTCCACATCAAAGGTAACTCCCTTCTCTTCCTTCATCTTGTCGATGAGCTGTTCAAAATATTTTTTACCGACTTCCATTACAACGTCAGAAAACATTTGTATAAATCTACGGTAGGAATCATATACGAATCGTTCGAATTTAGGATCTGGGTTTCCGGCAATCATTGCTGCTACAACATCGTCATTCAGTCCCAAATTAAGAATCGTATCCATCATACCAGGCATGGAGGCACGAGCACCGGATCGAACGGAAACAAGAAGTGGATTGGTAAGATCGCCGAACTTCTTGCCATTAATCTCTTCCATCTTCTTTACGCCATCCATTACCTGATCCATAATTTCAGAATTAATTGTACGGCCGTCTTCATAATACTGGGTACAAGCCTCCGTTGTTACGGTAAAACCCTGTGGTACTGGAAGACCGATCTTGGACATCTCTGCAAGATTCGCGCCCTTACCACCAAGGAGTTCGCGCATGTTGGCATCACCCTCTGAAAACATATACACCCATTTTGCCATGAATACATACCTCCATTAGAAAATATTAAATACAAAATAACTTCTCACTTCGTTAAGATTATAACAAGCCATATTTTTGAAGTAAAGAATTATTTTGTGTAATTTTTAACAAACTTAATATTTTCAAAATGGTTGTATTGCACAAATGTTATCGAACCTGCAGAAATACGCCATTTACATCTGTTTTCTCCGAAATAAGTTTCGCATTTTTACTAAACACATACAGGGTATTTTCGCAACAAAGATAGAGTTTATGGCAATATTCCACCTGCGTTCCAGGCAAAGTGGCATAAGGATATTCTTCCATTAATACGTCTACGCTTCCATCCGGTAACATCCGTTTCAGTGCACCATTCTCGAGGAAGGTAACTGCTTTAGAATGCCCTATTGCTCGGTATTCCAAGCCTTTTTTAGCCATGGCGGTATCAATGACAGAATCTGCTTTTTTCTTGTAACCGCTTACATATTCATAACGCTCCATGGACTCATCATAATAAGCCCAGTTGTCTTCTTTTTCTAATTCCACCACGGAATGTACATCTTCCACAATCAGCATATGGGACTTTTCTTTCGCATTATAGTAATACATATCCATTTGCCCAATGGCTCCGTAAGCAAGTACTTCTCCCACCTGATAGTAGACGGATCCCTGGGAAGTGACCTCGATGACGGTAATTTCCTTAGAAAGACTGGTGAGGATTTCCACGTAGTCTTCCCGCAGGTCGTGGCGCCAGAGAATGTAGTTTGGCTCTTCCACGCCATTCGCTAAGGTGCTGGTGGTACATACTCCCACCACATAATTTCCATAATAATCCGTGGTCATGCGTCGCATCATGTACGCGTTGTCCGAATTTCCCGTTGCCCCTGCTTCGTCGGGGGCCCCAGAGTCCCCCATTGCTTCCTGTACTAAGGACAGATACTCCTCCGGTGTATGTACTTCGCCATAGACATAGACCCCATCCCCGGTGGTAATTCCTGCATCACTGGAAAATACGGCAAAGGAAGTACCGGACACATCATACCTGTCAACATATCGTTCCACTAAATAAAATCCGGATTCCTGATATCGGTAGATCATTTCTTTCACGAAAAAGGCAAAGCAGGCGATCAGTGCAATCCCTATAGCTCCAAGAACACAGGCACGAAGGAGTTTCTTCTTGCGCTTTTTGGACCAGTGCTTTCCCTGAAGGATCTTGGGAACCCAGACGTCTTTGGCCTGATCTTCCGGATTTTCTTCTAGTTCCTCCCAGCCATCAAAGAATTCCAACACCCCTTGCTTTGCCGACTTTTCCTCCCGAACTTGGGAGCGCTTAGAGGATTTATTAGCGCTCTCAAATACTGCACGAGCGGCCTTCTTCTGATTTCCTTCCATGGAATCGTCCGCATCATCCATGGAATCATCCCAGGAGACAAGACGTTTTTCGAAATCTTCCATTTTATTATAAACTGCAAGAGCGCCACAGTTAGGGC
>JAILGS010000031.1 GCA_024696615.1 Lachnospiraceae bacterium | reverse complement strand
TCCCCATTTAAAAGTTTCATAAATTGTTCACAGAAAAAGTTAATAAAACTCAAAATGCTATATTGAAAATCAATTGTGCACAAAGCGAAAAACTTGAAAATAGGTGCTAAATATCTTATTATTTTAAATTAGGCACGGTTAATTTGAGGGAAAATACTGTGTCTTGAAACCGGGAGTTCTAGCAGATAGGAGAAAAAGAATGCCAAAGTTTAGTGTAAAGAAGCCATTTACAGTGCTTGTAATGGTTATCGTCATGCTGATTCTTGGTGTGGTCAGTGTCACGAAGATGCGACTGGACCTTTTACCAGATATTAGCATGCCTTATTTAATTGCGATTGTTACATATCCTGGAGCCAGTCCGGAAAAGGTAGAAGCAGAGCTTTGTAAGCCATTAGAAGCTTCCCTTGGTACGGTATCCGGCGTGGAGAATGTCTATGCAATTGCCAATGAAAATTATGGTTTAGTGGAGTTGGAGTTTGCCGATGGTACAGATATGGATAGTGCCATGGTGCGAGTATCCAGCGCCTTAAATACAGTGAAGGACACACTTCCAGAAGAATGTGGTTCTCCAACACTGATGGAAATTAGTACGGATATGATGGCAACTCAGTATTTGGCTGTATCTTCAGAAGGTATGACCATTGAAGAGCTGTCCACATTCGTCGAAGAAAATATTACGCCAAGAATCGAGCGTCAGAATGGTGTAGCCAGTGTATCTTCCCTTGGTTTGATTGAGAAGAGCATTCAGGTGGAATTAGATCCTGACAAAGTGGATGCCTTAAATGATAAGATTCTTGCTAAAACCAACGATGCTCTTGCAGAGGCTTTGGAAGATATGGAAGAAGCCAAGAAGACACTGCTGGAAAATGATGATAAGATGGCAGAAAGTCGTCAGAAGCTCATCGATGGCCAGAAGGATTTAGAAGATGGAAAGCAGGAACTGTGGGAGAACTGGATGAAATACGGCGATTCCAAGGATGCTTTCGATGCCAATAAGAAGGTTTTTGAAAAGACAGAGAGCGATACGTATAGCAAATTATCTGCAGCAAGTGTGGCTTTGGATCAGTTAGCAGCATATAAGACCCAGTTACAGTCCCAGCAGGCACAGGTAACTGCCTTAGAAACTGCAATTGGTGCCATCAAGGCTGTGGATCAGTCCACTGCTATGGCTGGTCTTAGCATGGTTAAGACCTTAATCAGTTCCTGTGTCAATGGGGACGGTAGTTATAATGAAACCGCAGGCAATATGGAAAGCACCACTCCGGGAGTTACCAATATTCAGATGGTGGTTGGCGCTTTACAGTCCGCAGGAGTGGATGTGACAGAACTTAGCACAGCTCTTGCAACCTATGCAGCTACTGGGGATTCTTCCAGTGTAGCAACAGCACTTGCAAGTGCATCCTCCGCTGTAGATGCACAGATGAAAACATTAGAAGAAGCAAGTACTACATTGGCACAGTATGAATCCGAACTTACTGCATTAAAGCTTGAAATTCAGGTAACGGAAAGCATTATTGCCAAATATGAGAAGGAATTAGCTGCTACCGGATTTACGGCTGAAGATATTAAGGAAGCTGAATTAAAGGCTGCAGCAGAATTTGGATCCACCAAAGCGCAAATGGCAGCGGGCGAAAGTGCTTTAACATCTGCCAAGGCTCAGTTGGAAGCTGCGGATGACTCCATGGAGGATGCGGAGAAGCAGTTAAAAGAAGGCTGGGAGTCCTTAGAAGATGGCCAGAAGCAGATCGATGATGCATGGGAGCAGTACTATGATGGTTTGGAGCAGTATGAAAAGTCCAAGGCCGAAGCACTGCGTAGTGCCAATGCAGATCAGCTCTTAACTTTAAGCACCTTGTCCGGTCTGATTTATGCACAGAACTTCTCCATGCCAGCGGGTTATATCGATGATGCAGAAGATAACTCCTGGTTAGTGAAGGTGGGCGATAATTACGAAAGCGTGGAAGAATTATCCGGCATCGTACTTTGCCATATTGATGATATTGGAGATGTTCGTTTAAGTGATGTTGCCAATGTTACGGTAATTGATAACTCCGAATCCACCTATGCAAGATTGAATGGGGAACAGGCCGTTATTCTTTCCGTATTTAAGAGCTCCACCGCAGGTACCAATGAGGTTTCTAAGACCTGTACCAAATTAATTAATACTTTGGAAAATGAGTACGAAGGCCTCGACATCATGGTTATGATGGATCAGGGTGATTACATTAATTTGATCGTAGGTAGTGTAGTGGAGAACATGGTTGTGGGTGCAGCATTAGCGATCGTGGTATTAGCACTGTTCTTGAAGGATTTCCTTCCTACCATTGTAGTAGCAATCAGTATTCCACTTTCCGTGCTGACTGCATTGATAGCCATGTACTTTACCAATATTTCATTAAATATGATGTCACTGTCCGGTTTAGCACTGGGTATTGGTATGTTGGTGGATAACTCCATTGTAGTTATCGAAAACATTTACCGATTGCGAAGCCGCGGTATCAGCGCTCCAAGAGCGGCGGTTGCCGGTACCAAGCAGGTAGCGGGGGCGATTATCGCCTCTACCTTAACTACAGTTTCCGTATTTATGCCAATGATTTATACCACTGGTATGGTGCGCGAGCTGTTGTTCCCAATGTGCTTAACCATTATTTATACTTTGTTAGCATCCTTATTAATTGCGATGACGGTGGTTCCTGCCGCAGGTTCCACGCTGCTTCGACGCTCTAAGAGTAAGGATCATCCTTGGTTTGAGAAGATTCAGGAAGTATATGGAAAGACCCTTTCCTATTGCCTGAGTCATAAATTAGTTCCACTTTCCGTTGCCATCGGATTGTTGGTATTCTCCATTGTCTTAGTACTTCAGATGGGAATCGTGTTAATTCCTAACATGTCCTCCAATCAGATTGAAGGTACGTTAGTATATGACGAAGAGACGGAGCGTGCCGATGCATATGCGAAGACGGATGAGATCATGAATCGCATCTTGGAAATCGATGGCGTGGCCAATGTTGGCGTGATGGCCGGTGGCGAGAATAGCTTGATCGGCGCCATGGCAGCCACCACCGAGGGCGATTATCTCAATTATTCTCTGATGATTACCACGGAGAATGAGAATGCTGGTATGGAAGAAGTGGAGAATATCACTGCTCAGATTAAAGCCATTGGCGAGGATGTTCTTGGCAAAGAAGCTGCAGATGAGAACTTCATCATCTCCGGTGGTATGTCCGAGATGACGGATATGCTTGGTAGCGGTCTATCCCTTTCTATTTACGGCGATGATCTGGATGAACTGCTAGCTGCCAGCGAGAAATTAATGACAGTTATTGATTCCGTAGAAGGATTTACAGATATTTCCAATGGTCAGGAAGCCAGTGATCCTGTGCTTCACATCCTGATCAATAAGGATCTTGCCATGAGCAAGGGACTTACTGTAGCACAAATGTATCAGGAGCTCTCTGCTAAGATGACAACCGAATCTACCGCAGTCACTGTCACCATCGACGATGTTGATATGGACATTAAGGTAGTTAACAATATGGAGCCTCTGACATACGAAAATCTCATGGATTATACATTTGCAGTGAGTGAGACGGACGAAGATGGGGACAAGGTAACGAAGGATTATGCATTAAAGGATCTTGCGACGATTCAGGTGGAGGACGGTGTAACCACCATCAACCGTGAGAATCAGTCCCGTTACATCACCGTTACGGCAGGTGTGGAAGAAGGTTACAATACCACCCTTCTTTCCCGTGAATTACAGCCTCTCTTAGAGGACTTTATCGCTCATGAACTTCCTGCTTCCTGCTCCATGAATATTGGTGGTGAAGTAGAGACCGTTAACGAGATGATTGAGCAGATGGCCTTAGTCATGTTACTGGGTATCGCATTTATTTACTTAGTTATGGTAGCCCAGTTCCAGAGCTTGCTGAGCCCATTCATCGTGCTCTTTACCATTCCTTTGGCATTTACCGGTGGTTTCTTGATCCTGTGGATTGCCAGAGAGCCACTTTCCATGATGGGTCTCATGGGTCTGGTAATTCTTCTTGGTACGGTTGTTAATAACGGTATCGTATTCGTAGATTATACCAATCAGCTGCGAGTGGGCGGCATGACCCGTCATGATGCGCTGATTGCAACCGGTAAGACTCGTATGCGTCCAATTCTTATGACGGCGTTAACTACGATTCTTGCCATGTCTTCCATGATTACCGGTGATGATATGGGTAGTCAGATGGGTAAGGGTATGGCCCTTGTCATCATGGGCGGTCTTGCCTATGCAACCCTCATGACCCTGTACATCATTCCTGTAATGTACGATATTCTCTTTAAGAAGGCTCCTCTTTCCGTGGATGTTGGATCGGATAATTTGGACGACATGCCGGATGATGCGGGAGATTTCATGGAACGTGCCCGCACCAAGCGTAATCGTGAGAATGGTGTGGCGGATCCAAATCGTAAGGAGAAGGCCCGTCCTGTGGATGGTGATCCGGACGACCTTGGTACCGGCGATGGCGTGCTAGAGAATGGCGGCAAGGACATCAATGAGATTGCCAATGAGATCGAAGCGGAAACATCCCGCAAGTATCATAAGCAGGAGAAGAAAGCGGCGGACGACTTCGGCGATGAGGCTGTGGATGAAGCTGCTGAAGATATTGAATTCTTGGATGACGAGAAATGATAATTATCCCTATCATATTGTATATAGCACTTGCTGTAACTTACGTAATGCTTACATATGGTGGGTGGGCATCATACGCCAATGAAGTGTTTAATATGTAAATTCGGATCTTAGCAACCGTATAAATAACAATGCCCCTGAGTGCTTTGAAACGCTCAGGGGCAAAATTTTTGTATGGGGATCCGACAAAGCTCATCCGACAAAGCTCATCCGTTTTTAACTCAGTCGGAGAAATCCCCCATCTCTAAGCGTTAGCGTAGGTGAGGGTTATGACAAACTTTACGTCAGATCATCGATATAGTCCATGTGGCACATGACCATCAGATGCTCGTTAGCGGCCAACTTATAGTTAACATCCGGCATGAGGTTATCCTTCTGGTCCGGAGATTTGATACCAAGAATATTGGCATGATACCGCTTTCTAAAGTTCAGATCAATCATACTCTTACCCACCCACTGGGTCTTTACTGGAATCTCATAGATACCAAATCCTTCGGAAAGCTCAATATAATCAAAGACATGATTCTTGCTGCAACGTCTAGCCAAGCGGTCTGCAAGATCTCGGTCCGGATATACAACCTCGTCCGCACCATTTCGAAGTAGGAATTTCTCCTGTACTTCCCGGTCCGTTTTACTAATTACGTATTTTGCGCCCAATTCCTTGCAAAGGCTGGTGATTTCCAAGCTGTTCTGGAATTCTGCCACACACACGAAGACGATATCAAAGGTCTCCACACCCAGACTTTTTAACACCGCTGGATTGGTACAGTCACCGATTTTAGTGGTGGTGGCCACATTGATCAAATCCTCCAGTTCGCTTTCAGAATTACTAATAATCATCACATCGTTTCCAAGAGCAACCATTTGCTCGCAGAGACGATGTCCAAATTTTCCAAGTCCAATGATTAATACTGATTTCATAAAATCCTCCCGTTCTATACTACATTTGTGCTAATTCGAATCTTTATCCCACAGTGATCTTTCGAAACCCTATTTCACAGGGATCTTTCGAAACCCTATTTCACAGGGATCTTTCGAAACTCTATCCCACAGTGATCTTTCGAAATCCTATTCCATAGTGATCTTTCGAAACTCTATCCCACAGTGACTTGCTCCACCGGGTTCTTCAGTGGGGACTTTCTTTTTCGTTCCACGAAACTCATGGCAAATGTTAAACTACCAATTCTACCGCAGTACATCAATAATATGAGCACCATCTTGGAGGCATCGCATAAGTCCCTGGTGATTCCA
>JAILGS010000035.1 GCA_024696615.1 Lachnospiraceae bacterium | reverse complement strand
TCTTGTAAGTATGCAGCCTGCAAATGTACAAAAGGCTTTTCATATATTGATGAAGCTTCATGCCCGTCCGATGCTTAATCTTGTTTTCGGTAAAAAGGCAAAAAAATCCCCGATCATCGACTGGGGCATCAAGCACGGATGCTATGCGTATGAGGCGAAGGACGCATACTCTTACGCGAAGAAACTGAAGCTGTATGATCTTGCACCGGTAGCCGATAAGATCACCCAGGATATGCTGATTCTTGGAGCAAATAGTGACCATTTTATTGATTATACGCTGATCGGTCGTGAGATCAATATGCTCAAAAACGTAAGATCACTTACTTTCCGCCTCTTCACCGACAAGGAAGATGCCCAGAATCACTGCAATGTTGGCAACGGGCAGCTGACGATAGATGTTATCTGTGACTGGATAGAGCAGATGGATAGGAAAAACAGATTGTCTTGACAACATGCGCCCAAGAAATTCAATAAATAAGCCAATGTTAATATGCGTTGCTTGTTGCAACGGCTCATCTGATTCTATAATTGAGCCATAAAAAAACAAGGAGGCGTAGATTATGCTTAATGAAAACATTAAAAAACTTAGAAAATCAAAAGGGCTTTCGCAGGAGGAACTTGCCATTAAACTGAATGTGGTTAGACAGACTGTATCCAAGTGGGAGAATGGATTATCTGTTCCAGATTCAAGTATGTTGATGATGCTGGCAGATGAATTGGATACATCTGTTGGCGTATTGCTTGGAGAACCTGTGACGGAACCGATTCAAGATGATTTAAAGATACTCTCTGAAAAATTAGAGGTGATTAATTTACAGTTGGCCAAGAGAAGCATGGCTAAAGTGAAAACTATCCGTGGGATACTTATTTCATTTTGCGCACTAATAGTGATTTTATTTATTGTACTTGCTGCTATGCAAAGTTCTTATTTGGGTTGGGACTACAATAATCCTGAATTAGCAATCGCAGGAACTATGATGCATGGATTTGAATTCGTTTTTGTGAGATTAGCACCGTTTGCTTTTATTGCATCTTTAATTGGAATTGTAATTACATATAAGACGAAATAAGAATTATAGTATTATTTTCAAGTACAGGGTAATGAAAATGAGAAGGCTGCGGCCGTTTTTGACAATGACAGAAAACTAAACAGGAAGGAACAGCATCGGATAGTCAAATGTCCGGTGCTGTTTTTTAATGCCATTCGCGTTAAATTTTTGATATAATGTGCGCATAATCAAAAAAAGAAGACGATTTATATTGCGTATAATCAAAACAAGTGATAATAGGTAAACTGGAGCAATTTGAGGCGGTTTTGGAGGTAAGAAATGCCTATAAAAGTATTATTCATCTGCCACGGCAACATCTGCCGTTCTGTTATGGCAGAATTTATATTTAAAAATATGGTAGCCCAAAGAGGCTTGACGGATCAGGTGGTGGTTGCCTCGGCGGCTACTTCACGGGAGGAAATCGGGAATGATATGTATCCTCCAGCCAAGCGCAAGCTCGATCAAAAGAAAATTCCCTATGGGCCACATCGGGCCAGACAGATTGCCAAATCCGATTATGAAGCGTATGATTTAATACTGTGCATGGAAGAATATAATATTCGAAATTTGCGCAGGATCATTCCAGAAGATCCCATGGGGAAGATTAAACTATTATTGGATTATTCCGAGCGTCCGAGAGATATAGCGGATCCATGGTATTCTGGAGATTTTGAAGAAGCTTATCAGGATATTGTAGAGGGATGCCGGGGACTGCTGGATGATTTGTTCGGCCCCCAATCCATCTAGAAAGGAATGGCGTAGAATGTTAGACATCATGGAACAGATTCAACAGGATGTTACCACTGTTGTGAACGAAGTGCTCGAAAAAGCCAAGGTTATGGAAGGACAGTTATTTATTATTGGTTGTTCTTCGAGTGAAACCATTGGAGAACATATGGGAACTGCATCCAGTAAGGATGCGGCAGAGATTATATACCGGGGCGTGTCCGAGGCGGTAGCTGCCAAAGGAGCTAGATTAGCTGTGCAGTGCTGTGAACATTTGAATAGAGCCTTGGTGGTGGAGCGGGAAACCGCGCAGGCGTATGGTTTAGAAGAAGTGAATGCAATTCCACAGCCACATGCGGGCGGTGCTTTTGCAGTGGAGGCTTATCAGAAGTTCAAGGATCCCGTGGTCGTGGAATCCCTGAATGCTCAGGCGGATGCAGGACTTGATATTGGAGGTGTCATGATCGGAATGCACATCCATCCTGTGGTGGTGCCACTTCGCTTAGAACATCGAAGAATTGGAAAAGCCATAGTACTTGGCGCAAGAAGACGTCCGAAATATGTGGGTGGCGTTAGAGCTGTGTACAATGAAGCTTTGGAGTAGAACGAATGCGATATGAGAATGTGACGAAGGCGGTATTTTTAGAACGCCCCAATCGCTTTGTGGCTAAGGTTTCCTTGAATGGGGAGGAAGAAATTGTTCATGTGAAAAATACCGGACGCTGCAAGGAATTACTGATCCCCGGCTGTGAAGTGTGGTTGACTGAACCTGAAAGTAAGGGACGAAAGACCAGGTATGATCTGATTGGGGTTCGAAAATCCACAGGAGTACTTTTTAATATTGATAGCCAGGCGCCAAATCAAGTGGTGAAAGAGTGGCTGATGGGCGGCCATATGAAGCCTTATTCGAAAGTGGTGCCTGAGTATACATTTGGAGAGTCACGGATTGACTTTTATATGGAGCAAATGTTACCGGACGGCCAAATACTCCCCTCTCTTATGGAGGTGAAGGGCTGCACGCTGGAGCAGGATGGCATCGGATATTTTCCGGATGCGCCTACGATGCGAGGAGTGAAGCATTTGCGGGAATTGATTCGTGCAAAACAAGAGGGGATGGAGGCTTATTTAGCATTTGTAATTCAGATGGATGGCGTGGAAGAAGTTCGTGCCAATGTGAAGACCCATCGGGAATTTGGAGAAGTGTTAGAAGAAGCGAAGGCATGTGGCGTGAAGGTCCTATTCCTGTGCTGTCACGTGGTGCCGGAAGGATTTGACATTGTGAAGGTTCATGTAGCAAAATAGGAGAGGATGACAAAATATCAATTTCCAAAGAAGAGGAGAATGGAATGAGAGTAGCAGTAACCTATGATCAGGGAAATGTATTTGGACATTTTGGAAGAACGGAGCAGTTTAAAGTATATGATATCGAAGACGGCAAGGTGGTTTCCAGCGAAGTAGTGGGAACCAATGGAACCGGTCACGGTGCGCTTGCGGGACTTTTGATGGAAGGCGGAGTGAACATCTTAATCTGCGGAGGTATTGGCGGTGGCGCCATGATGGCTCTTGATAGTGTGGGAATTAAAGTTTATGCCGGAGCTTCTGGTAATACGGATGAGTGTGTAGCCCAGTTATTAGCTGGAACTTTACCACAGGTGGGAGAAGC